>JAGDYV010000111.1:0-41992 GCA_049116495.1 Hyphomicrobiaceae bacterium
AGCGCTCTTCCATTTCGCCAACCGCCCAGGCCAAGGCCGTCACGGCCTTTTGCGGATCGGTAATGACCGGCGTCAGCAGGTGAGGAATGCCGTTGTAGGCAGACAACTCTAGCATTTTCGGATCGATCATCAGGAAACGGCAGTCCTGCGGGCCTAGCCGGTAGATCAGTGAGAGGATCATCGCGTTAACGCCGACCGATTTGCCGGAGCCGGTCGTGCCGGCGACCAGCAGATGGGGCATGCGAGCGAGATCGGTAACGATTGTTTCACCGCCAATACCCTTACCGAGTACCAGTGGCAGCTTGGCGCCGCTATCGACATAGGTCTGGCTGTCGATCAACTCGCGCAGACCGAACGTTTCACGGCGCGTGTTGGGCAGCTCGATGCCGATCGCGTTGCGTCCCGGGACAACGGCGATACGCGCGGAAGCAGCGCTCATCGAACGCGCCACGTCATCGGCCAGTGCAATCACGCGTGACGACTTCGTGCCACGCGACGGCTCCAATTCAAACAGTGTCACCACGGGTCCTGGGCGTACGTCTCGGATTTCACCCTTGATCCTGAAGTCGCGCAGAACATCTTCGAGCATGCGTGCGCGGCCCTGCAGCACCGATGGCGATGAATCCGCAGAAGGCCGGGTCGCCTTTTGCGCCTTCAAGAGATTAAGACTCGGACGGCGATAGCCGGTCGCGACGACAACCGGTTGTGACGCCGGTGGGGGAACAGGCGGTGCAGCGACAGGGGCTGCGGCCACATTTCCAGCGGCTGCGCGGGGAAGCGGTGGCGGTGTCTGTCTGATGGCCGCAGACGGTTGCAGGTCTGTGATTTCTTGGCGGGCTCGTTTCAAGACGTTGGGCAGGTCGTCGTTGCTGCTGTCCATCTCGTCGTCGAGCAGCATGATTTGATTTTCAGGCTCATGCGCCGGTCCATCATGCGATGCGGCAAACCGTTGCGCAATTCGGCTGAACCCGGGATCTGGGTCGGCTGACAGAGTCGGTGCTGCGGTCGTTACCTGTGCCGTTGCAGACGCTGGATCGTCCGACGCGCCAATATGGTGTCCGTAGGCGCTGAGCGGGGCATCCATCGACCAGGCGGGCGGCTCTGGCTCATCACCAGCGTCAAGGTTCATTGGCGCACGTGGGCAAACGCCATAGTCGGTGTCATGGGACGGCAACGAGCTTTCCTCAGCCGAGTGAACTGTTGCTGTTTTCGACCGCCGCCAAAGACGGCTGAACCCAGAATGAGAGGTATTGAGGCGACGCGTATCGAAACGCGGTAGCGTGATCGTGAAAATACTGTGAGTATCGAGGCAGACAGCGCGCGAAAACGCCCAGAAGCCCAGCGCGAAGTACATGAGACCAGCGACCGCACCACTGGCGCCGGGTGCCACTTGGGCAAGCAGGCTGACCACGACGCTGTAGGCGAAGTCGCCAATGATCCCGCCGTAACCTAGTTCCAGCGGCCAGTATGCCACCAGCGGCAGTGCCGAGCAGCCAGCAGCGATTGCCACAGTCGAGATCGCCATCATTGTAAGGCGCCGGCGGCGGTCGGCGACCCGCTCGCCGAGCGCGAGCTGCAGGCCCAATACAAGCGGCGGTACAACAAAGAATACGACGGAAATTCCAAGCGTGTGGAAGAAGAAGTCGGCTATCATGGCGCCAGCCGGACCTAGCATGTTCTGCGCTGGCTCGGACGTATTGAGCGACAGACTCGGGTCGTCGGCCGACCATGTCAGCATGGTGACCCAGACAATCACGGCTGCGAAGACCAGCGCGGCACCGCCGGCACGCAGCATCCAGCTGCGCAGAAAGTCTTCGATCGTGCGCGGCAACAGCCTTTGTGGCTGGCCTATGTGGTTATCGATGGACATGGCCGATTGGGGACCGCTACGCGTCCACTACCCTCTGACATTACGCATTACAGCCGCCGGAAACACAGGCGGCGCGAGTGACATCTCGCCTGCTGCGAAAGTAAACAAAGAGAGTTTCCAAACCGTTACAGGTTGGATGAGATTGAGCTGGGAGGCTGAATAATCGCCAACCCGTGCCCTACCCCGTCATCGCCTGATACACCAGCGCCCGGCTGAGCTGCCGGAAGCGGAGCCGTATTCCGCCGGGGGCCGCGGCCATGACGACGCATGACAGCTCTTCAGCCGGGTCGACCCAAAAATACGTGCCGAACACGCCGGACCAATAGTAATCACCTGCAGTGCCGGACATTGCTGAGATGCCATTCGAGCGGCGGACGGCGAAACCGAGGCCGAAGCCGTAGCCTTCGGCGGCAGGGTCCATTGTGTCGGCAATGCGGTTGTCGAGCCCTGCATCGAGGTGATCGGACGTCATCAGACGTACAGTCTTGGGGCCAAGTAGACGTGTTCCGCTCAAGCTGCCGCCCTGGCGCAACGCCTCTGCGAACGCAAGATAGTCGGCTGCAGTGGAGATGGCGCCAGCGCCGCCAGCTTCCCAGTGCTTGGTGCCTTCGCGCTGGTGATAGACAGTTTGGGGCGCGCCGCTCAGCGGGTCGGTTTCGAACGGCGTCGCAAAGCGTGCTCGGCTCGATTCATTAAGCTCAAAGGCGGTGTCGACCAGGCCGAGCGGGTTCCAGACGTTTTCGGCGAGAAACTGGCCGAGCGTCTGCCCGCTGACAGCTTCAACGATGAAGCCCAGGACATCCGTCGAGAAGCCGTACTCCCAGGCTGTCCCCGGCTCGAACAGTAGCGGACAACTCGATAACGTATCGATCGCCTGCTGTCTGGTCAGGGACAGCGCCGCCGTCGCCGACGATCCTGGATAGGCGGCGTGCACGGGCGTGGTGCCGCGGTTTTGGTAGGTGAGGCCCGATGTGTGGCGCAGCAGGTCTTGGATCGTTGGTGGTCGCTCCAGCGCCGCGCGCCTCAATTGGCCGTCCTGATCGACAACGCCGCGTGTCAGTTCGGCAAATTCTGGCAGATGCGCGCTGATTGGATCGCCAAGTAATAGCCGGCCCTGCTCGAACAACTGCATGATCGCGACCGAGGTCATCGGCTTGGTCATTGAGGCGATAGAAAACACCGCGTCCTTGCGCATGGCGGCGCCAGTTGACGGATCGCGCACGCCGAACGCCTCGTGGTAGGCGAGCCGGCCGCCCCGTGCCACCGCGATGACGGCGCCCGGCAGTCGTCCGGCGGTAACTTCGCGTTCGAATGCCGAACTGATCAGCGCCACCCGCGCCGGGTCGAAACCGGCTGCGCCTGCGTCCGCTTCGCCAAATCTCGAGACGGTATCATTCATGGGCGTATTCTCTCTGTCGTCTATGGCCTTGTTGCGGGTAGCCTATCAAACCATTGTGCCGTAAGCGATTGGGTGCGACATGATACGGATCGGAGCGCCGGTATAGAATGCCATATGCCGCCGCCGCGTCTTCGGATGACTCGTCGTCGGCAGAGCGTTGCCGGTGCAAAGACACACAAACCCTTTCTAACAGTTGTTTTTATACCCGCCTTCGCCATATATGGCGCCATGACGCACGACACGGTCCTCCCTTTTCGCAAGATGAACGGCCTCGGTAACGAGATTGTCGTTCTTGACGCTCGTCACAGTCCCGTAAGGCTGATGCCGGAAGAGGCTGCGCGGATTGCAATTAATCCGCATACGAACTTCGACCAGTTGATGGTGCTCTACGATGCCGATCCGATTGAAACCGACGCCGCGGTGCAAATCTTCAATACAGATGGTTCTCCAGCAGAAGCCTGTGGCAACGGTATGCGATGCGTCGCCTTCACCGTCTTCGAGCAAACCGGCCGCACGCATCAAACCTATGAGACGGCCGCCGGCACGCTCGAGGTGACCATGACCGGTCCGGATCACATCTCCGTCGACATGGGTCGCCCCGGCCTAGCCTCGGAGGACATCCCGACGCGCGATCCGTTTCACGACACCACCGGGATTGAGCTGCAAATTGGTCCAATCGACGACCCGATCCTACATTCGCCATCGGTGTGCAGTATGGGCAACCCGCATGCCGTGTTCTGGGTTGATGATATCGATGCGTATGATCTTTCGCGTATCGGCCCGCTGCTGGAGCATCATCCGATATTTCTCGAAGGGGCCAATATCACGCTTGCCAAGGTCGAAAGCCGCAAGCGCACGCGGATTCGGACGTGGGAGCGCGGTGCTGGCCTGACCAAGGCGTGTGGTTCGGCGGCCTGTGCGACATTGGTCAGTGCGGCCCGCAAGGATTTTATGGACCGTGCCGGTGAAATCATCGTGCCCGGCGGCTCACTCCACATCGAATGGGCGGCAAATGATCATGTCATCATGACGGGCCCGGCGGAGCTTGAAAACGAGGGCACCGTCACGTTCCACGCGTCGGGCGGGATGACGGTGGCATGAGTGACGCTGCGGCTGCCCGCCGCCGGTCCGAACGCGACGCAACCCAAAGTGACACCCGGATTGTGACACTGGGTTGCCGATTGAATGCTTACGAATCCGAGGTCGTGCGCACGCATCTCGACGCCAACGGCCTCGACGATGTGACCGTCGTAAACACCTGTGCGGTTACGGCTGAGGCGGTTCGCCAGGCACGCCAAACCATCCGCCGTCTTCGCCGCGAGCGACCGGACACACGGATTGTCGTCACCGGTTGCGCTGCCCAGATCGAGCCCGAAACATTTAGCGGCATGATCGAAGTGGATCATGTTGTCGGGAATGCCGAAAAGCTTGATGCGCGGACTTTTGAGGGCCTCGCCACTGGTTCGTCCGAGCGCGTCCAAGTCAACGACATCATGAGCGTGCGTGAAACCGCCGGTCAATTGATCAATGGCTTTGGCACCCGTTCCCGCGCCTATGTCCAGGTCCAGAACGGCTGTGATCACCGCTGCACCTTCTGCATTATACCGTTTGGGCGCGGCCCGTCGCGATCGGTACCAGCCGGAGAGGTGGTCAATCAGATCCGCAGGTTGGTCGAGCAAGGTTATGCCGAGGTCGTCCTCACAGGTGTCGACATGACATCCTACGGATCGGATCTACCCGGCAACCAGAGCCTCGGCGCCCTGGTGCGCCAAGTGCTACACCACGTGCCCGATCTCCGGCGTCTACGTCTGTCGTCCATCGATCAGGTAGAAATCGATGCCGATCTGCTCACCGCCATTGCCGATGAACCACGCCTGATGCCACATCTGCACCTGTCCATGCAGGCCGGCGCCGATCTCACGCTGAAGCGCATGAAGCGCCGTCATCTGCGCGCCGATGCGATCCGTTTTTGCGCCGAGGCGCGGCGCCTCCGGCCGGATGTGACGTTTGGCGCCGATCTCATCGCCGGCTTTCCGACCGAGACCGAGGCGATGTTTCAGGAGACGCTCGCCATCGTTGATGAATGCGGCCTGACATACTTGCACGTGTTCCCGTTTTCACCGCGTCAAGGAACGCCTGCCGCCCGAATGCCACAAGTCGCGGCGGCAGCGATCAAAGAGCGTGCTGCCCGCCTTCGGGCCAAAGGGGAGGCTCGTTTGCAGCAATATCTCCGCAAACAGATCGGTTGTACGGTTGACGTCCTGATGGAACGGCCCAATATCGGAAGGACACCTCAGTTCGCTGAAGTCCGGTTCGACAATGATCCGGCGCCAACTGGCACCATTACCCGCACAAAAATCGCTGACAGCGATGGCCGTCGCTTGCTGGCGGAGACCTGATCTTGAGCACGGACGAGAACAAGCCCGGCGTTTTCAGTCGCCTCTTCGGCCGCTCCAAGGCGCAGCCGGCGCCTGATCCCGTACCTGCGGCTCCGCCTGAAGCCAAGCCCGAAACCGGACAAGAGCCAGCGCCGGAATCGATCAGCGAAATTCACGCGCCTGATGCAGTACAGCCGGTCGACCGCAAAAGTGATGATGCGGTGCTCGAGCAGCCGGCTTCTGAACCCCGAATAGAGGCGACCTCGCCACCGGAACCCGGCGGCGGCTGGTTTCAGCGGTTAAAGTCGGGCCTCTCGAAAACATCAACGCAGTTGACGTCCGGCATCACCAGCATTTTCACGCAGCGCAAGCTCGATGCCGCCACGATCGACGATCTAGAAGATATCCTGATCCAGGCCGACCTCGGCGTCGCGACCGCGACCCGGATTACCGACAAGATCTCAGATGGCCGCTTTGCCAAGGGTATTTCTGCCGATCAGGTGCGTGCTGTTCTGACAAGCGAGGTCGAGGCCGTTCTGGCTCCGGTCGCCATGCCTTTGGATGTTGAAAAGGGCCTGCGGCCGCATGTCATTTTGATGGTCGGTGTCAATGGTGCCGGGAAAACCACGACGATTGGTAAACTCGCCTCGCAATTCCGTGCCAATGGCCGCAGCGTCCTTGTGGCGGCTGGTGATACGTTCCGCGCCGCTGCTGTAGACCAGTTGAAAGTATGGGCGGAGCGTACGGGCGCTGGGTTCGTGTCGCGAGATATCGGCGCTGACGCAGCCGGATTGGCCTTTGACGCCCTGACGCAGGCGAAAGCCAACGGCAGCGATATCGTGCTCATCGACACTGCAGGTCGTCTGCAAAACAAGGACAACCTTATGGACGAGCTTGAAAAAATCGTCCGTGTCATGAAAAAAGTCGATCCAGACGCACCGCATGACGTGCTCTTGGTTCTTGATGCGACCACCGGTCAGAACGCGCTGCGCCAAGTAGAAGTATTTCGTGAGCGCGCAGGCGTAACTGGCATTATAATGACGAAATTAGATGGTACGGCTCGCGGCGGCATCCTGGTCGCGATCGCAGAGGCCTATGGTCTTCCCGTTCATGCCATCGGTGTCGGCGAGGGGGTTGGCGACCTCGCGGCGTTCGATGCTGGCGAGTTCGCTGCAGCAATTGCGGCGGATTAGAAGATTGTTCGCCTTCGTGCGCTAGACTCTCACCATTCGCCGAATTTTAGGCCTCTATTCGACATCAACCGGGCAGGAAATCTATGAATTGGCTTCGCAAGCTCTACCCGTTCAACGCCGAACAGACCGTTAATATCATGAGCGAGTTTGGCCCACTCGTTGCGATGTTCGTCATGAATGCGGCTTACGGGATCAATGTCGGCACCTGGGCGTTGATCATCACCACCGGCATAGCGATCGTTGCCATGCTGATGGTGCTTGGTCGTCTGCCCATGTTCCCGCTGATCGCCAGTTCGGTGACCATCGTCTTCGGCTTCTTGACCATTGTGACGGGCGACCCGATGTGGGTTCAGATTAAAGTTACAATCTTCAATGCGATGTTTGCCGTGTTCTTATTTGTTGGACTTTATTTTGATCGGAACTTTTTCAAGTACATATTCGAGGGGACGTTTAATTACTCGAAAAAGGGCTGGGACAATTTCACGTGGAGTTTTGCCTGGTTTTTCGTATTCACGGCAATCGCTAATGAGGTCGTCCGACTGACATTTGATAAGCACACGATGTATGAATTGCCGCTCGGTATTTCGATGGACGGCGTCAATATCTGGATACTCTTTAAGATTGCATTCATTATGCCGCTTAGCGGTCTCTATGCCTGGTGGCTGACGGTGATGATGCAGAAGTACCGCATCGACGACAGCACCGACAATGCTAAGGTCTCTGCTGCGGAATAGCTGCGCGTACATTGCCAATCACCAAACAATTTGCAGTCCAGGAGAACGCTTTGAAGCCGGACGTCGATCAGGACATCAAGAGCCCTACCGTCGCTGAGCCTCAGCTCGAACAAGGCCAACTTGCCAAGCTTGTGCTTGAGGCGGGTCCGCTCGTTGTCTTCTTTGTTGCGAATTCATACTTTGGCATTTTCCCGGCAACCGGCGCCTTCATGGTGGCAACCATTTTGGCCTTGACGGTCTCCCGCCTGAAATTCGGCCGAATCCCCGTAATGCCCCTGGTTTCAGGGTTTTTCGTGCTGACGTTCGGTGCCCTGACGCTATATTTTCAAGAAGAGTATTTCATCAAGATAAAACCGACAATTGTAAACTTATTGTTCAGCACCATCTTGTTTGGTGGTTTGCTGGCTGGCCACTCGCTGCTACGTTATCTGTTCGGCGAAGTCTTCAAGCTTCAGGATCGCGGTTGGCGTCTGCTGACCTTCCGGTGGGCCTGTTTCTTTGTGTTCCTTGCCGTCGTGAACGAAGTGGTTTGGCGAAATTTCAGCACAGAATTCTGGGCTGGTTTCAAGCTCATGGGAGTGATGCCGATTACGATGATTTTCGCATTATCGCAGATCGCACTTTTGCAGAAGTACGATGCCAATGAACCCGGCGACAAGGATCAGTCGACGTAAGTGTTGTGCTCACGTTCGATTTAACTGGTTGTTGCTGATTGGTTTTTATCCGTCGATTTCGGACCGGTTTGATGCACCGTTAGCAAATTGTTCATTGCTGTATACGGCGTAATATGTTTCAACGTATCGGAATAACAAAGTATCCGATTTCGTGACGAGACGTTGTTATTCCGAAAGTAAACAGATTGTTAACTTTGCATGAACAAAGTTCATGCGGCACAAACGGGAAGTGGAGGGTGAAAACATGCAGCGAGCTTTGGGAGAAGTTACTGACATGGTTGAAAATGACCGCCTACAAGGATCAGCGTTGCACCTGCTGCATCGTGCTGGGCAATGCGCCAGCGATATCTTTCAAACGGAAATGGCATCCGGCGATCTCACGCCGCGCCAGTTCGCGGTGCTTGTAGCGGTCTCGCAGAACGAGGGACTGAGCCAGACCAACCTCGTGCGCAAGACGGGCATCGACCGGTCAACACTGGCGGATATCGTTCGCCGTATGTTGCGCAAGAATTTGTTGCAGCGCCGCCGGACGAAAGATGATGCACGGGCCTATTCGGTTAAGCTGACCGATGAGGGCTGGACCGCGTTGCGTCGCCACGAACCTACGGTCGAGCGGGTCGATGACACAGTGCTGTCGGCTTTGCCGGAAGACAGCCGCCAAAGGTTCCTTGATGAACTGTCGTTGATTGTGAACGCGCTCAGTGCTCAGCCGCAACGGCCGGCATCAACAAACTAGCAAGACTGATCGCCAACCCCTCCCCCCGGTTTGCGATTGTTGCCTAAAGCCCATGCGTCAATCTCTGTGATTGTCATTGATGCCGTGAGCAATCGACTTCACGATGAAATGCACTTGTCGCTCGGCGGCTGACCCATCAAATGCGCCGAGCTTCTGGTCGAGTGCGATACAAACGACCCCATGAACCGCCGAAAATAACGCGCGCGCTGCCTCACTGCGTGAATGGTCTGCCACAATGGTCGGCCGAAGCAGCTCTTCCACGATTGCGAAAACGTCCGCCTGTGCCTGTAGATACCACTCGGGTACGGTTGTCTTCGTCGTGAACCGATGTTCAAACAGCGCCCGCCACTCCGGCGTGCGGCGCATTGCAAAGCCGAGATACGCCTGTGCCAGGGCTTCAAGCTGTTGATGGAACGCCGCTGCGCTGCTTTTGGCGCGCACCAGGTCATCGTGCAGCTCATTGAGCGTTTCTGCATTGGCAAAGATGACGACCATGTCGAGACTGCCGAACAGATTATAAATTGTTCCCACCGAGCAGTCTGCGGCGTTGGCGATCTTGCGCGCCTGCAGGCCTGCGAGGCCCTCGTCGGCCAGAATTTCGCGCGCGACGCGAACGATCGATGATTTTTGCCGATCACGGTAATTAGGCATGGACATGTAGTTCCTCCCGCTCGTTTCGCTCGCGCCGAGCAGCGCTTCTATGAGCGCATTCTCGAACCAGGACAGCATGCACTGTTTGATTTTCGTGTGTGCCATAGGCTGCGGACGCATCGCTGGTCATGCGAAACAATCGGATACAATTATTGTCTTAGTGGGTCGGATTTTCGCCGTTTTGGTAACGCTCTGCATGCGCAGCGCGCGAAACGGCAACAAAAATCACGCTAATGACCGCCACATAGCAGCCCATCCAAAGGCATTGGGTTTCGAATCCGATGCCGCGGTCGATCAAGAACCCGGTAATGCCAGGCCCGATGGCCGTCGAAAACACCATTGCGGCAACGGCGAAGGCGCGGATGGAACCAAGGTTGCGTGTCCCGAAGTATTCCGGCCAGATTGAGCCGATCATGGCCTGGCTGGCGCCCTGCGTAATACCGATCAGGATCAGCGCCACTGGACCCCACCAGAAACTCGTCGCAAGCCCCATCACCAGCATCGCCCCGCCGATCGGCAGCAGGTAGATCGGCAACAGACGTGCGGCACCGAAACGGTCGGCAAACATCCCTGCCGCGAAGTTGGAAAGTACCGAAAACGTTGAATAAATTGGATAGGTCGCGACATAACTGGCGAGATGCCAGCCCTTGATATCGGTGAGATGAACCTGGTGGAAGAACAGCGATGTGCTAATAAAGGAGGGCGCCAGGAAGCCCGGCATCAACGCCCAGAACAGCCAGTGGCGCATGGCATCCCCGCGCGACCAGTGGCGTCCGCCCAATCCGCCGCTGTGTTGTGAGTCACTCATTGTTTGCGGCGAGCGCTCTTCACGCAGCAAATAGAGCAATAGGGGCACCACCAGCAATGCCAGCATTGCCGCTGCCGTCACCCAACCGAAGCGCCAGCCGATTGCGCCCGTCAGCAGCACGAACCCGATCGGCAGCAACCCTTCTCCGAGCGAAAATCCGAGCGAGGCGATGGCCACAGCGCGGCCGCGGTTACCGCGGAACCAGCGCCCCATGGCGGTTAATGACAAGTGGCTCATCATGCCTTGACCGCAAAACCTGAGGCCGAACACGACGAAGACCAGCATGATCCAATGCGCAACCGATGCCATGGCAAGGCACATCACGATGAACAGCGCAATTGTCGCCAGTGCGAGCGTTTTGACTTTGAAGCGGTCCGCGAGCCGGCCGACGAGCATAAGCGCGACGGCGGACATCAAGGTGCCCATCGTGTAAATGCCGCCCCAGCCGCCATGGCTAAGATCGAACGCATCCTGCACGTGGGCTGCCGAAAGTGCGATGAAATAGGTTTGGCCGAAGCTCGATGAGCATGTCAGCAGGACGCCGGCGCCAAGCCAGCGCGCGTTTTCTCGGGTAAACTGGAGTAAGCGCATGCGACGCCGATGCCAAGCAGGTGGTGGGCCAAGCAGTTGGCGCGTGGATCAGCACCAGCCTGAAAGCCTGCCACCATGTCATGCTCGGCTCCGTATGCAAAGCATGCGCTGTTCCTCCTCCCGCTCCAAAGTCGTCTACTCGGCTACCGCACCCGGCGCATGATCAGACCCTGTCGGTCGGCTTGCAGCCGACGCCGACGAATTTCGCCGAGCGCAACAGCCGGGTCTTCGTCCCAGGCGACATTGAGGGCTTGCTCGACATCGCTGCGTGACACGCCGATGTCACTCAACAGGCGATCATCATGTGTCAGGAGCTTCGCTGTCACCGCTCGCGCCTGTCGCGCTGCGCGAATCTTCAGAAATCCCGCAAAACCGGCAGCTACGCCAGCCTGTAAACGTTCAAAAAGCCCATGGTACGGAGCATTTTGCCTCTTGATCATATTCATCTCGGTGCCCTTTTCATGAAACTTCGGCGATGGTTCTCGTCGCTCGATGTCGACGACAATGCATTATTCCTCCTGACAACTGGTGTCAGGAAGCGCGCGTCCTACTGACATGGTTTGTCAGGAGATGTGCTAGGTGTGGACAACAGCCATCGGGCTACCTGGCTGCCAATTCTCAAGCAAGCAGCGACCATTATTGGTGAGACGGCAAGCCAGCCTGGATCAGGGTCGTCCTAACGGAAAACAGTGTCCGGGAATGAGAAGGAAAGACATTGATGCACCGCGCTGATCGACTGCTGGAGATCATTCAGTACATGCGCCGCAAGAAGCTTGTTCGCGCCGCCGATCTCGCAGCGACATTTGGCGTGACCGAGCGCACGATCTACCGTGATGTGCGGGATTTGATCGCGAGCGGTGTCCCGATTGAGGGCGAGGCCGGCGTTGGCTATGTGCTGCGCGCCGGCTACGACCTGCCGCCGCTGATGTTCTCCGAGGCTGAGATCGAGGCACTGGTGCTGGGCGCCCGGATCATCGAATCGTGGGCGGACAACGAACTCGCAGTAGCTGCTGCCAATGTCATCGCGAAGGTCGAGACTGTGATCCCCGATCGCCTGCGCCGTTACATGGAAAATACTGCCCTGTTGGCGCCGGAACATCACTACATGCACCCGTTGGTCGTCGATCTGGCCGACATCCGCACTGCGATCCGCAATCGCCGTAAGGTGCAGTTCGCCTATACGGACGGCATTGGCGAGCCGTCCGAGCGGATTGTGCGACCGCTATCGCTCGCCTATTTCGGCCCGGTCTGGATGCTGGCCGCATGGTGTGAGCTGCGCGACGATTTCCGCACCTTTCGCCTCGACCGGATGCGCGACTACAAGCTGACCAGCCAGACGTTCAACAACGAACCCGGCCGCACACTCGGTGATTTCCTGAAACGCCCGGAAACCTGGAACCGCGGCAAGGATCGTCTGGCTGCGACGCCGCTGATCGACAAAGCAGCGGAATGATCTCTGGCTGTCAAACCATCGGACGTTCTTCACACGTTGAGACGCCATCGTCGCGCCAGGCGCGTGCCGTCCAGGTTGGGTTGCGCGGTGTTGATTGACGGACCTGCGCTTCGGTGCGCGTTTCGAAGAAGAATTCGAAACAGTTGGCGCTGACTTGGCGCACGCGGTAGCAGCCGCCGGTGCTCGAGTTTTCGTAGATTGTGCAGAAGCGTCGCTTGATGATGCTCCAATGGCCGCGCAAACGTCGTGCCGGTGCCTCTTCGGTATAGTCGAGCGAGCCGTCAGCGGCATATTGTTCACGGAACGCGCGGCCGTCGGCGTATTGGCCGTGAATGGTCCGCCCGGCGAATGCCGTCGTGAGGCGTTCGTTCGACATCCAGATTTCGCTCGCGCCGACACCTGTCGCAGCAACGGTTGTCACCCAAAGGCAGGCGCAGACGTGCCTCAGCAGGTGGCGAAGTGTGGTTGTCAAAAACATGTCGGATGCCGGGAGACGACGGTTCAGTTTCGCGGCATGGCTGTAGCGCGGCGTCGCGTTGATTTTAAGGCCCCGCGAAACGATTAAACCTGATCCAAACTGAACGAGCCGTAAGAAAAGGAGGCCGCGCTGCTGCTTACCGCAGCGGCGCGGCCTCATCGTTCTCGTCACCTAGCCCTTATGGCTGACGAACTTGGCCGACATGTAGGCCTGCAAGCCTTCAATGCCCTGTTCGTGGCCGAAGCCAGAATCCTTGATGCCGCCGAACGGTGTTTCCGGCAGCGCCAGACCATGATGGTTGATCGACACCATGCCGGCTTCGAGCGAATCGGCAACCCGTGTCGCCAGCGCCGTATCGTGCGTGAACGCATAGCTCGCCAGGCCGAACGGCAGCTTATTGGCGCGCTCCAGTACTTCATCGGTTTCCTTGAACGGCAGCATCACGGCGACCGGGCCGAACGGCTCTTCCGACATGATGCGGGCGTTCTCTGGCACGTCGGTCAGCACGGTCGGCTCATAAAAATTGCCTTGATTGCCGATTCGGTTGCCTCCGGTTGCCACGGTTGCGCCCTTGTCGCTGGCGTCACCGATAAACGTGTCCATCGCGTTGATCCGGCGCGGGTTCGCCAGCGGGCCCATATTGGTTTCCGCGTCCAGACCGTCGCCAACCTTGGTGGTCTTGGCGATGTCGATGAATTTCGCGACGAACTTGTCGTAGACTTTCTCCTGCACGAAAAAACGGGTCGGAGAAATGCATACCTGGCCCGCGTTGCGCCACTTCAGGCCCGCGGTCAACGTCGCGACTTCTTCCGGGTCGATATCATCAAAGATCAGCATCGGCGAGTGCCCGCCAAGTTCCATCGTGATGCGCTTCATATGCTGGCCGGCGAGGGCTGCTAGGTGTTTGCCGACCGGCACTGACCCAGTGAACGAAACTTTGCGGATTGTCGGATGCGGGATCAAATACTCTGACAATTCTGCCGGTACACCGTAGATCAGGTTGATCACTCCCGGCGGCACGCCGGCATCATGGAAGCAACGCACCATCGCGATCGGTGAGCCAGGTGTTTCCTCAGGGCACTTGCAGATGATCGAGCAGCCGGCGGCGAGTGAGCCGGCAATCTTGCGGATTGCCTGGCTGACCGGGAAATTCCAAGGCGCAAAGCCGGCAACCGCGCCGACCGGTTCCATGATCACCATCTGGCGCACGCCGTCGGCGCGTGCCGGGATAATCCGGCCATAGGCCCGTTTACCTTCTTCCGCGAACCAGTCGACGACGTCCGCGCTCATCAGCGTCTCGGCTTTCGCCTCGGCCAGCGGCTTGCCTTGTTCGAGCGTCATGTAGCGCGCGATGTCATCGACGCGCTGGCGCATCAGGTCGGCGGCTTTGCGCAACATACCTGAGCGTTCGAACGCTGAGGTTTTGCGCCACACTTCAAAGCCTTTACGGGCCGCCTCCAGTGCCGCGTCCATCTCCGGCTGCTTGGCGTAGGGCAGGTGGCCGAGCACTTCGTCATTCGCCGGATTGACGACGTCTTCGCCAGCGCCGCTGTTGCCGGCTGTGAACTCGCCGTTGATATAGAGCTTGAGGTCTTCGTACATAGGATTGTCCTTCCGGTACTCCGCCGTGCGTTTTTCGTTTTGGATGCAACTCGAGGCGGCCATCGAATTCTTTTCGGTACTTAGGCCGTTTGGGCATCGAATTGAAGGCTTGTGTTTGACGCGTCGCAGGTCTGGCGGCAAGAATGATCAAATGAAACCGGTTCTCATCCTTGCGTTCATGCTCAGCATGCTGCTGCAATCGTCGGCTGTGGGTGCCGAGCTGCCCTCGTGCCGGGCCGTGTTCGAAGCCTGTCAGCGCTGGTGCCAAGCCAGTCGCGGTGGTCCGGAACGGTTCTTGTGCAAAGGCAATTGCCAGTCGGAATTCAATGCATCACTGAATTCCGGAATTTTCCATCGCGAAGATGGTCTCTCTGTGCCGTGCCTCGCGGTTCCGCACGTGGTTTGGCGCAATCGCCGTCCAATCCGCCTTTTCGGGCAATTGTAGCAGATTGTTCAAGTGAGGGCTGACTTGAACTTTTGTCATGGCCCGCGTATCGAATGGCCTCGCGGCGCGATTTGCTGCGCTGCAATCAACTGAGGACATGGGACATGGGCTACAAAATCGCCGTTGTCGGTGCCACGGGCAACGTGGGCCGGGAAATGATGAACGTCCTCGCCGAACGGGAGTTCCCGGTCGATGAGGTTTTCGCAGTTGCTTCGCGCCGTTCGCTCGGCACGGAAGTCAGCTTCGGTGAAAAAACGCTCAAATGCCATGATCTCGAAAACTTCGACTTTTCGAAATGCGACTTCGCGCTGATGAGCGCCGGCGGCAGTGTCTCTAAAGAGTGGTCGCCAAAGATCGGCGCGACCGGTTGCCTCGTGATCGATAATTCGTCGGCGTTTCGCTACGATATCGACGTGCCACTGGTCGTGCCCGAAGTGAACGGCGACGTGCTACCCGACTACATGGCCAAGAACAACCGCAAGAACATCATCGCCAATCCGAATTGTTCGACGGCGCAATTGGTGGTCGCTCTGAAGCCGCTGCACGATGAAAATCCGATCAAGCGCGTCGTTGTGTCGACCTACCAGTCGGTGTCGGGCGGCGGCAAGGATGCCATGGACGAGCTCTGGCACCAAACCAAGGGCAAGTATGTACCCGGCCAGGAAGTCGACCCGGAGAAATTCCCCAAGCAGATTGCGTTCAACGTTATTCCTCATATCGACGTCTTCATGGAGGACGGCTACACGAAAGAGGAATGGAAAATGCTGGTCGAGACCAAGAAAATCCTCGACAAGAAAATCAAGCTGACGGCGACGTGCGTCCGCGTGCCGGTTTTCGTCGGCCATGCAGAAGCCGTCAACATAGAGTTTGAGCGTCATATGTCGGTCGCCGAGGCGCGCTCCATCCTGCGTGAGGCACCGGGCATTCTCGTCGTCGACAAGCGCGAAGATGGTGGCTACATCACGCCGGTCGATGCTGCCGGCGAGTTCGCGACCTACGTCAGCCGAATCCGCGACGACGCAACGATCGAGAACGGCCTCAACATGTGGGTTGTGTCCGACAATCTGCTCAAGGGCGCCGCGCTCAATACGGTGCAGATCGCGGAGTTGATCGTCAACCAAGGTCTGATGCAGAAGAATGCGGCTTAGTCCGCAAGGAGGCGATGGCGGGGCCATTTCCGGCTCTGCCCGCCGCCGTCCTGTGCAAGTTGTATTTTTGGTTAGCAGTGCATGCGAAGGCGACAGCATTGCTGCAATCCGGTGCGTTTTCATTGCTGCGGGCGAGTGAGCAAACTAGGCGCCTACCCAGTTGAACAATTCTGCATAACTCATTATTTGCTCAGAACTATTTTTATTTCTTTTGAAATCAGCTAGTTGTCCTGCAACGCAACCCGTTTATTGGGAGGACGCAAGGATGAACATAATACGTATTGCCATGGTGGCGTGGATCGCCGTGATTGCAGGTGCGCTCGCCGCCGCACCGGCATCCGCTCAAAAAGCCCCGGCCGCTAAGAAAACCACGACCAAGGCGCCTGCAACGAAAGCCAAGGCCAAAAAGCCGGCAGCGAAGAAAAAGACGAAGACGAAAGCGGCAGACAAAAAGCCGGCCGAGAAGACAACCAAAAAGAAGGCCGCAGCGAAGAGCGCGCCGAAAACAGACGCCAAAAAAGCGACACCAAAGAAGACTGCCGCCCGAAAATCAACAGCTAAAAAATCTACATCGCCATGTGCCGGCCTTGAGCAGCGTGCCTGCTCCGCCAACAAGGTGTGCGGTTGGATCAAACCGAAAAAGAAGGTCTCGACAGACGGTCGTAAGCTGACCGCCTACTGCCGCAAGGTCGCGGGCATCGCCAAGAAAAAGCCGGCGACGCAAAAAGCAGTGGCTAAGAAGGCAGCAAAGAAGACGAACTGAGGCCGTTGTGAGTTCACGCACAGTCACGGCCGACGTTTGATCGGCGGTGACTGTCGTATCATCTACAAGACAAGCGAGCCGTCTGGCTCTGGTCCGGAACGCGCACTTCTCCCGAGGGCCGGTCATTCGGTTCCATCTCGCTACAGAGATTTGGCGCAGATCCCCACCCGCAAATTCCTAATTCTGCAGCGTTCCCGTCGCAACCCGGCCCGCGGGCGCGAAACCGGCGGCGGCGGGGTCGATGACGTTGGGATTGAACTGCTGCACCTCAAGAATGGCAAGGCTGTGCTCGGCGGTGCCGGCGGTCGTAAAGCGGAAGGCGCCATCGACGCCGACGAAACCGTTCGGCCGCGTCAGTTGCTGCGCCGTATATCTGGAACCCGCCGGATTGGCTGTCGCCAGCCGGATCGCGGTGGTCACCGCATCATAAGACAATGTCGCGATCCGTGGCGGTGCCGAACCAAATGCGCGGGCGAACTTTTCCGAGAAAGCACGCCAGCCACGCGGGTCCGGCGCCGGATACCAGCTGCCGATAAAGTTCTTGTTGCGGCCAAGGTTGGGATAGTCCCAGCCACCGCTGCCGAGAAATTTGACCGGCGTGGCACCGAGGTTGGCGTATTGGATCAGCGGCGCCAGATTGGGTAGCGTATCCGGTCCGCCTGGCAGGAAAATCGCGTCAACCGGCGTACCCAACTCGGCAGATTCCTTGACCAGTTTGAAAAGACGCTGTGACGGCTCCAGCATCCCGTTTGAATTGTTCGGGTATTTTTCGATCGCGACGACGCGGCCGCCATTGCGTGTGACGGCAGCTTGGAACGACGCAGTCATGAGTTGCCCATAGGTGTTCTCGGGCACCAACGCGGCAAAGGTCCGCTTGGATTGGCGCGCGGCGAAACCAACAATCCGGTCGACTTCCTCTTGCGCCAGGAAACTCAGCAGATA
This sequence comes from Hyphomicrobiaceae bacterium, assembly GCA_049116495.1. Taxonomy (GTDB): domain Bacteria; phylum Pseudomonadota; class Alphaproteobacteria; order Rhizobiales; family Hyphomicrobiaceae; genus CAJQQK01. The sequence continues at coordinate 17,866 of JAGDYV010000111.1, forward strand.
GACGCCGTTGCCAGCAACCTTGCGGTCATTCGAAAACGCGATCACCGGCAGCTTGGCCTGGCGTGCGACCTGCCCGACCGCCGTAACCGAGCGGGCATAAAGTGGCCCGATAATCAATTCGACGCCTTCCGAGGCCGCCATTGTCGCCGCTGCTGAGGCACCTTCTGCTGTTCCCTTGGTGTCTTTCACGACCATCTGGAAACCGGGATTGTTGAGTTCGAACAGCGCCATTTCGGCGGCCTGCTTCATTCCTTTGGCGACAGCGGCGGATTGCGCCGAGCCGGTTAGTGGCAGCAGCACCGCGACTTTTGCCTTCAGCGGACTGCCGCCTGTGGCAGCCGTCGGCGCTACCAAGCCGGGGCCCTGCGGTGCCAGTGCAGAGGAGCCGCCGCCGAGACCGCTGTTGAGTGAACAAGCAGCCAGCATCAGCGCTATGCCGCTCACGGCAATAGGTATCAAGCCACTCACGGCCCGGCGCGCCAGGGCGGCGCCCGGGCGGAACCAGGAACGCTGTGATGTGTATTCGATCACGCCAATCTCATGCGTCACCGTCGGTTACCCCCCAATAGCATGCGTTCGATGCTCACCCTTGCTTCGCCGGTGCGACATTGCTTCCATCGCGATTCTCGGCCAAATCCTCGCCCCACCTGATTCGCAGTTACACAATACGATATTTTCGAGGCGCGCCACCTACCGTCTTTGGAAAACCCGATTAAAGCGGCGATACTGGGACTGGGTGGGCTATGTATATCGTTCAGAAGGCAATTCTCTCGTGCTGATTGCGCAAGAATCGGCAGAAAGGCGGACGCGTGGGCGACGACGACAGATCACAGGGTCAGAGCCGCACGGACGATGGTTCGGATGCCATACGGCCCGGTGAAGCCGCGACCGGGGCCGGCGGCATAATCGCCGCGCTGAGTTCCGGTGTGCGCGACCTGTTTGCCCGGCCGCTCACACCCGGCTTACATCTGGTCGCCACCCCGATCGGCAACCTTGGCGATATCACGCCGCGTGCGCTCGTGACGCTGGCCAAGGCGGACCGTGTCTATTGTGAGGACACGCGCGTGTCGCGCCCAATGCTCGCCCGGTTTGCAATCACACGGCAGCTTTCAAGCTACCATGAGCATAACGCCGAGGCGGCGCGGCGCGAGATCCTGGCGCGGATCGCCGCCGGCGGTACCGTTGCGCTGATCTCGGATGCAGGCATGCCGGCCATCTCCGATCCGGGCTTCAAGCTCGCGCGCGATATCATTGCTGCCGGTGGCGATGTTTTCGCCGTGCCGGGTCCGACCGCACTGACTGCCGCTCTAACGACGTCTGGCCTTCCTACAGACAGCTTCTTCTTTGCCGGCTTCCTCCCCCAGAAATCCGTCGCCCGACAGGCCCGCATTGCAGCGCTGAGCGCTATCCCGGCGACCTTGATTTTTTACGAGTCGCCGCATCGCGTGACGGCGTCACTTGAAGATCTGGCTGCAACACTTGGGCCGCGACCGGCGGCGCTGGCCCGGGAACTGACTAAGAAATACGAGGAGGTGCGACGCGACACGCTAGGTGAGCTGGCCGCCTGGTCGGCTGCGACACCACCACGCGGCGAGATCGTGATTATCGTCGCGCCACCGACAACGCCTGACACGGCCGAGATTGACGATGACGTGATTGTCGCGGCGTTGCGCGCCGTGCTTCCGGATATGCGCCCGGCAGCCGCGGCAAAAACCATCTCGCAGCAGCTTGGCGTAACCCGTTCGCGAGTCTATGATCTCGTTTTGTTCCTCAAGAACGAAGCGAAAGGTTAGGAACATGTCGCGAAGGTCGTTGTCGCGCCTGCCGGCGCGAGCGGTGCCATCCCCGCACGCCGTCGAAACGCACAGCCTCCCAGACCCTCCAATCTATAAAACAGGGTGGGTCCGGGAGGTCTCCTCCCGGGCGGGTTCAAGGGCGGCAGCCCTTGGCGCGCAGCGCACAGCACGGCGCCGCAGTGAACGGCGCGGCCGCCTCGCCGAGTGGCTCGCCTCTGCCGTCCTCGTGCTCAAGGGCTATCGCATTGTCGCACGCCGCGCCCGCACGCCCTACGGCGAGCTCGATCTGATCGCGGTACGCGGCCGCCGCCTTGCCTTCGTCGAGGTCAAGTACCGCGACACGCTGAGCCTTGCCACGCGCTCGGTCAGCCGCGGCCAGGCGCTGCGCATGGCCCGCGCCGCCGAGCACCGGGCCTGGGCGCACCCGGCCTATCGCGGCCACCGCCTCGGCCTCGACGGCCTCTTCCTGGCGCCGTGGCGCCTGCCCCGCCATCGGATCGATGGGCTGCAGCCCTTGTAACCGCGCCGACGGCGATTTATCCCTGATCCTGACATCGTCGACGCCGGCTTCCTGCCAACGCCGCCGTCCCTATCGCGCCCCGGGAGACACCGCCACATGCCGCTTTCTATTGCCTGCCAGATGGACCCGATCGAGAGCATCGACGTGCCCGGCGATTCGACGCTGGCGCTGTTGCTCGCCGCCCAGGACCGCGGCCACAAGATATTCTACTATACGCCCTCAAACCTTTCGCTGCGCGATGGCCGCCTGCTCGCGCGCGGCGCGACGTTGACCGTACGAGACGAGCCCGGCAACCATTTTGATCTCTCTGAGCCGCGCGTCGTCGATCTGTCAGATCTTGATGTCGTTCTCCTGCGCCAGGACCCTCCGTTCGACATGGGTTACATTACCACGACCCACCTGCTCGAGCGCATCCATCCAAAAACGTTAGTCGTCAATGATCCCGCGCACGTGCGCAATGCACCGGAGAAAATCTTCGTGCTTGATTTTCGCGACCTGATGCCACCAACCCTGGTCACGCGCAATCTGGAGGACGTCAAAGCGTTTCGCGATGAGTTCAAGGACATCATCGTCAAGCCTCTCTACGGCAACGGCGGTGCCGCGGTTTTCCGGTTGCAGCCCGGCGACAACAATCTTGCGTCATTGGTCGAGCTTTTCCAGCAGGGTTGGCGAGAACCATTCATGGTGCAGGAGTATCGCCCCGAGGTGCGCGACGGCGACAAGCGCATTATTCTTGTCGATGGCGAGGTTGGCGGCATCATCAACCGCGTACCGGCACCCGACGAGGCGCGCTCGAACATGCATGTCGGCGGCCGCGCTGAGCCTGTTGACCTCACGGACCGCGACCGCGAGATCTGCGCCGCACTCGGCCCGGAACTGAAGCGCCGTGGTCTCATTTTCACCGGTATCGACGTCATCGGTCCTTATCTCACCGAGATCAATGTCACGTCGCCGACCGGCATCCGTGAGGTCAAGAAGTTCGGTGGCGCCGACATAGCCGTGATGATCTGGGAATGCATCGAAGCCAAGCGCGCGACGATGTAAAGCGGGCCGACCGGAACGCCGTATCTGACCGCGAATGGATGTTCCCGCCCGACTTTATGTATTGGGGAAGTCTTGCGGGGCTGGCAGGCAGTACCTCTCTGCCCGGCAAGGCGCGGCCTCAATAATCCCTGAGGCGTCGACGCTTATCCCCATGATTCTGGCGTTCCGTTACAGTGTTCCGCCGACAAATCGCATAGTCAGGGTGCGGTGCACCCCGCGCTTCGGAGAACCCGCCATGCTCAGTCGTCCTTCATATGTCGTCTGGATCATTTCGACGGTGATCGTCGTTGTCGTCTTGTTGATGAAATATGCGTCGATCAACATCCCCGTGCTGTCGGATATCGCTTCTGGCAAAAGTTTCGAGTTCACGCTACTCGCTTTCATTCTCCTGTGGCTCGGGACGGTCTTCCGGAGCATGTAAAACGGCCAGGAAATCCATTTCTGCGCCATCGCTTTGGCGTTGCTCCGACGCCGGCTGCCAAGTTCCAGGAACAGGGCACATGTCATTGGATTGAATGCCGGGTCACGAACCCCTCGCCGTCAGGCGCATCGCATCCGATTGGGGCAGCATGACCGCTGCGCTACGGCCCGGCGCTCCCGTGCGTTATGCAACTGGCGACGCTGCGAAGAACGTCGGAGGACAGACTCTCAGACAGCTCAGGCACACGAAAGCGAGATGCTTTAGTCGAACTCTTTGCGAAACAGCGCCTGCAGGCGCGCCTCGGGTTTCACAATCAGTGCTTTGCACGTGGTATCGTACTGCGCGACCAGCACCGGCAGATTGGCGATCGAGTTTTTGGTGATCTTGCGGACATCACCAAAGACGGCCGCCTGCCGCGCATCGACTTGTTCCGGCGTCAACTCGGCCCGGCGCCCGGTGGTAATCGCCAGATTGAGCGATTGGTCCGCCAGCTGCCCGAGGCGCGTGACCAGCTTTCGCGCGTTCGCCGCCTTGGCATCCGGCCTGCGCCTGACGGCCTCCTGCGCAAAGCCAAAGTAGGCGGTGCAATAGAGCGCCTCGGTGGTTAGTTTGTCGAGCGCCACCTGCATCGGCTTCGGGCGCGTTTCGGCGAGGGCGTGAGTGGATAGTGCGATGGCGAAGGTGCCCAAGGCGACTAGCATTGCCCGGTCTGATGTTTGCAAAACGACTCCTGATGCGCGCGTTCACTGCGAAATAACTCTAGATGAATGACGATCCGGAAAAATTCAAGTTTTGCCCGAAGGCGTGTCGCGGCGACTGCGATGGCGGATCCAGGTTGTCTGGGCATGGGGCTTGACGCGTTGCCGCTTGTAGAACAAGGGCTCCACGTGTTCGCCGCGGATGCGGTAGTGATGAACGATGTTTCGTTCAACGGTTGAACGAATTGTGAAGCAGTTGGTGGCGCGTGCATCGAAATGGGCATTTGGAAACAAATTAAGGGGCTGCAGATCGGGATACTACGGGAATGTAGATTCACGCGGCGCGATGTCGCTACAGTTTGTCTAGATTTAGCTGGCTCTCCAATAACGAGCCGGAAAAAACTAACTTATAGTTACTGATACGGCATGCCAATTCAACGGGCGAATAGATCAATCTTACCAATTCAGCACAACGAATTGCGGGTGCGTAACCCGCTGGAAATTGTAAGCTTCGAATACCAATGCTGGCCAAATCATAAACCAGTTCTATAATTTGATCTGGCAGCGTGTAAGGGCCAATATTAGGGAACCCCAAGTCATCGATCGGGTCAGATAGAAACACGTCGTTCGATTGTTGCGTATCAATTTTCAAATAAGGCACATTATCCGCATCGGCATGCGCAACGGCCATCTCGCTCAGTCCGGCAAGTCTGGATTTGCACCGAGCGAGATCAAGTTTCCCTCTTATCAGGCGTAGCGGATCGGTTTCGCAAAATTCCCTATCCCGAACGGGTTGAGTCGGATGCAGCCGCCGAAAATTTGGCAACATAGATTTTTTGAGACGCTCCTTCTCTCGACCAAAACTCTTAACATGCAAATGCGTGACAAAGGCACCGGCGGCTATGTAGTGCTTCCATCCTAAGTGTCTGGATCGATAACAAAAATCGGACTCCTCCCCATAGCCTCTAGGAAACCAAACAGGGTCAAATTTACCCACTTCGTCTAGGCAACGTCGGTTAAGCAACATGCAAAACCCAACGGTTGTGTGGACTTCGCAAGATAGTTTGCCACATGCCTCGTAGGCGATTTTCGCGAAATCACGATGGCTCAATATGAGTGGGTCAGGCTCCGCCCAGAATTGGAACGGATAGCAACTAATATGGCTTCCATTCTGATTCGTCATTGGGTTTACACTGGCAACTTTTGGATGCTCGGTGAGCGTCTCAAGCATCGCATCCAGCCAATTATCATAGACAACCGTATCACTGTTCAAGAGCAGTGGATGCCACGTACGATGCAATTGCAAACCAATGTTTGCCGTTTTTGTAAAACCCAAATTGTGAGAATTACGCAAGTAGTCTACTTTCGGATTCTTGCTTAAGTCCGAAAGCAACTCGTGCATTCCTACATCTGTGCTCGCGTCATCAATAAGTGTCAGATGGTGTTTCGTTTCCGAATGCGCCGACAAAACGGATGAAACGCACTGCTCTAACAGGTCTCTCTGATTGAAGATCGGTACAATTATATTTATAGATGCCATGTGCTCATTTTATCGGAGAGGGCCATACTTTCTTTGGGCGTCCGCGCAACTTGCGAATCGCATTCGACAATCTCCGCAGCGGAGCGGTTCGTAGCCACCATTTATCTTCGGCTATTGAATTCAGTTGAGATATTAAAACGGCATCCGAGTAATTCAGTTTGCTTGGAAGCCTTGCCGATGGTTTGTCTGAATTATGCGGTTTACGTAATTTTGAAGATTCAACTAGGGTCTCGAAATAGTGCTTAATCAACCTCTCTATATTTGGATGGGAGCGCAGTAGATCAAATATCTCGGCTAAGCCGCTGTCCTGATCACCTACATAAAGAATTCCAAGTCCATGGCCATGATCCATCGCGGCCGATGGGAATTTATTCGCGACCTCCTCCCAGAATCGCCATACGCCGAAGCCGCGTTCGTGCACGTTGATATCATGAAAGATGACGATCGCCCGGTCGGACATCTTTGGTAGCCACGTCCTAAAGTCATGTTGAACAGCTTCATAAGAATGGAAACCGTCAATATGCAATAGATCAATCGACTTCGTGTCAAAGATCGGCGCGGCCTCATCAAAATAGCTCTTCAGGTAATACTGCTCTGGGAATGTAGACTTGAGGTTTTCGGTGAACTGGTTGAAAACTGTTGCGTCATGAAAACCTGCATGAGCATCCCCCTCCCAACTGTCTATCGCAACGCACTCGCAGTTGAGCTGAAGTTGATCCGACGCCTGACATGCTGAGAAAAAACTCATCCCATTGTGAACTCCGAGGTCCACATAGCGACGAGGGCGCGCGATCACGAATAGCGCAGCAAGTACCGGGACCAAATCAGTCCATGCCGAAAAAACAGGAAAGGGAGGCGCCATAAGAGATGCCTCAAGCGCAGACACCAGAGTGTCCGTGGTCAAGCGACCTGCCCGTTCCTTATCGTTTGGTTCTAGTGGTTGGAAAAACGTAGGTCCGTTTGCGCCATCACCTCTCATAGTTTGTGGAAGGAGCACTACCTCATTCCCTTTTAGAGTCGCGCAAACGTTCGCGTCAGAGGGCAACTCGATCCTTTTCCAGAGCTTGTTCTTGTCGACGCGGCGCAGCTCTGCAGCGTTGAGTCCCAGTTTTGTCGGAGAGCAATGATTGTGCCTTGGAACGGTTAGTGTGAGTTTGGGCCAGCCCAATTCGGCCGGGTGACAAGGTTTTATTGGCTCCTTTGATCCATAGTCTTGTGCAATCCCGTTCATCAGTTCCTTGTCGATGGTTTTGCCGGCGATAGCGTCTAATATGGGTTGGTGATGGCTAGAATCTCCAGGCCGTTGATTATGCTTATGGCGTGCTATTTCAAGCGCGTTAGATGCTTTATATTGAATGCGTTCAACTGATCGAACCTGGATATGCATGAGCGGAATGCCGAGCTGTGTCTCTTCGGGTTTTGCAACAGCGTTAGACTTCACGTTGTGGCTGCCAGGCTCTACGACGTAGTCAGGATGGCTAATCGCGTACTGGGCCGATATAGCGACTTTTTTAAAGTGCGAGGTTCGGCCCGACCAATAGAATTCCTGAGAAGCGCTGAAATCTCTGAAGCTGCCATAGTTGGTCGGCACGAGGTTCAACCAAGGCAAGTGCATCACTTGAGAGCCGAATGAGTGCAGGTATTCCTCAAGCATAGCTCGGCTTTCTGCGCGCAAGAATTCATCGGCATCCAGAAAGAAAACCCAATCTGCCCCTTGATCTATCGCCTTTTTCGACAAAGCCGTCAGCGTTTCACTTTGGTATCGACCAGAGTAAGAAACACTGAAGCACTCAATCGCGCCAGTGGATGCCGCATAGGCGTCTACTACTTCTCGCGTTCCATCGCTAGATTGCATATCTGCAACAAGCAAAGTATCAGCTAAATCGAGACCACAGCCGATAAAGTCAGCAATAATATCGATTTCGTTCCGAACCATGGTCGAAATAACAATATTCAAAATTTTCCCCTAAATGTCGATTCAACGTCGCTGTGTGAAACTTGAAGCGATCTTACAAACTCTGGTTTTCCATTTCACCGCTGTACAACCGGATGAATTTGCCCGTGGACCAGCATTTGGCCTTTTACCGGTCTCAGTTTCTGAACAAGTACATGGCATTACCGGAGATTTCTTCTGAGAAGGCTGGGCTTCTTCAAATAGCTATCGAGCTTAAAAAGTCATGACGATAGGATTAATTATTTTTGCATTTCCGCCCACCCGGGTCATGTCGGGCAGCGAACTTACCTTCGGAGTTATATCACTCCTGCTCAGATCGATATTTCCAATATCCTAGACGATCGAGGCTGCCTTAACTGATGCCAGGAGGTCTCAACCAAACCCACATCCACCATCAAGCACCGTCAACCCGCCCCCAACAACCGCTCCAACGCATCGGCGCCGCCGACGTACGCCCCGTCGATCCACACCTGCGGCGTCGTCACCGGTGTCTTTTCGCCGATTTCGGCCTTGGCGCGTGGCACCATCTCGTAGACGGCCCGTGGGTTCTTGATCACATCATGGTAGGTGTAGGCGATGCCGGCGCGGTCGAGCATTTGCTTGGCGCGGACGCAGTGGCCGCAGCGGTCCTTGCCGAAGACATGCGTGCCCGTGATGTCGGCCCGCGCGACGTATGATTTGACGACCGCTTCGGCCAGCACGCCGCGGTTGAGCGCCGCGCCTTGGCCGACGATCTTGCCGTCGACGAGCACGATCGGCGCGTGCCAGCCGCCTTTCAGCACCGGCTTCCACCAGTTCGACAGCCAGTCGAGCGTCCTGAAGGTGACCGGGATGCCGGCCAACTCGTGCTCGATGGTGTCGCGGATGATGTCGCCGGTCAGCGTACACTCACCACATGTAATGTTGACCTTGAACGGACCCCACTTGCCGGCCCAGCGATACAGCAGGATCTCGACCGGCTGTGCGGTGGAGGCAGCCGCGGCAGTGCCGTCGAATGCGTCTTCGCGGTGAGCGTCATGAGAGAGAGTGTCGTTCGTGAGTGCCGCGTCCTGCAATGCCATGTCTGCCTCCGGTGCTTGGTCGCCAGCGCTTTACTGACAGTCATGCAAGGATGGCAAATGCGTTGGCCTGAGGCGATTAAACTCCATCAACATCGTCGTTATGCAGCGTGATGCTCTGATCACGTTCACCGTGATGCGGCTTGTTGCTGGTGGTGCGGGCTGCCGCGCCAGTGCATGGCAGCCGACCGCAATCTGGCGCGATGTATCAGTCCAGGCCGAGATCTGGCCAAGCCACGGCATGCCAGATTGTTTCTGGATCAATCGGTCGACCGTTCGGGTGCAATTTTGACGGAGCCGCTGGGAAATTTATGAAATGTTCTTCATTTGTTCATGACTCCGTTTGGTTGATGCAACTAACCTGTCCTTGTTGCTCAATCACTCGAGTCCAGATCAAGGCCAGATAAGGGGGCAGACATGTACGGTCGCATCGCCACACTCGCCTTTGTTGGAATCGAAGCCCGCCCGGTCGAGGTCGAGGCGCGGATCAGCAGCGGCCAGCATAATTTCGCGATCGTCGGCTTGCCCGACAAGGCCGTGGCCGAGAGTCGCGAACGGGTTCGAAATGCCTTGCATGCCGTCGGCCTCGGCCTGCCGTGGGAGCGCATCACGGTCAATCTGGCGCCAGCCGATCTGCCCAAGGAGGGCAGTCATTTCGATCTCGCCGTGACGTTGGCATTGATGGCAGCGATGGGCGCCATCACGCCGGATGCGATTGCCGGCTTTGCCGCGATCGGAGAATTGGGCCTCGATGGTGCGATCCGCGAGGTCCCGGGGGCCTTGCCGGCGGCGATTGGTGCAAACGCTGCCGGCAAGGGATTGATCTGCCCAAAAGGTAATGGCCCCGAAGCTGCCTGGGCTGGCGAGCAGGTGCCGATCGTCGCGGCCGAGCACCTGCTGGCGTTGATCAACCATTTCAAGGGCACGCAGGTCATTCGCCGGCCCGAACCGCACGTCAGCAAGAACCGCGCTGACACGCTTGATATGGCCGACATCAAGGGCCAGGAAACGGCGAAACGGGCGTTGGAGGTCGCTGCCGCCGGTGGCCACAACTTGCTGATGATCGGGCCACCGGGCTCAGGCAAATCCATGCTTGCTGCCCGGTTGGCGTCTATACTGCCACCACTGGATGCGACTGAGATGCTCGAAGTCTCGATGGTGCATTCTTTGGCTGGTGAGTTGATGGGCGGTGTGCTGCACACCGAACGTCCGTTCCGCGCGCCGCATCATTCGGCCAGTATGGCCTCGCTGGTCGGTGGCGGCTCGCGGCCGCGCCCGGGAGAGGTATCGCTTGCCCATCTCGGCGTGCTGTTTCTTGATGAGCTGCCGGAATTTCAGGCACAGGTGCTCGACAGTTTGCGCCAGCCGCTTGAGAGTGGCGAGACCGTGATTGCGCGCGCCAACCACCGTGTCGCCTATCCTTCACGAATCCAGTTGATCGCTGCGATGAACCCTTGCCGTTGCGGTGGCGGCGCCGGTCAAACCTGCAAGCGTGGCGCGCGCTGCGCCAGCGATTATCAGGCACGTATCTCCGGCCCGTTTCTCGATCGCATCGATCTGACCATCGACGTTCCCGCCGTCTCCGCTGCTGATCTATGTCTGCCTGCCCCGACCGAAGGCAGCACTGATGTTCGCGCCCGTGTGATTGCGGCCCGTGCCCACCAAAGCCAGCGCCTGGCCGCTTATCCGGACGCCATCGCCCGCACAAATGCCGACCTGTCTGGCAATCTGCTCGACGCGATGGCAGCGCCCGGTAGCGATGGTCTGGCGTTGTTGCGTCAAGCCGCCGATACGCTATCGCTGTCGGCGCGCGGCTTTCATCGAACCTTGCGCGTGGCGCGAACGCTGGCCGATCTCGAATCAAGCCCGACGGTGGCGCGCCATCACATTGCTGAAGCACTGAGTTATCGCGGCGAGGTCTTGCGACGAGGCGGCAAGGCGGATGCGGCTTGAGGCGCAGCAATTGGCTCAATCCAGATGTCTGCTGCAATCGGTTTCACATCTGGTCCGCGATCGACTACGGTCGCGCGAATCGTCGATCCCAGCCAGCGTGATCTTGAGGCCTGATGCTGACCGAGCAGGAAAACCTAACATCCACCGAGGAATTCGAGGCGGCCCTGCGGTTCCTTGATGAAGGTTGTGGCAACTTGTTCGTGACCGGCCGCGCCGGCACCGGCAAATCGACCCTCTTGCGCCTCATTCGTGATCAACTTCAGGAAGAGGCTGTTGTCGTCGCGCCAACGGGTCTCGCGGCGGTCAATGTCGGCGGGCAAACAATCCATTCGTTTTTCGGATTTCCGCCTCGCCTCATCGCACCTGACGATATCCGCCGCAGTCGCAACGGCCGTGTCATGCGCAAGATGCGGTTTCTCATCATCGATGAGGTGTCGATGGTGCGCTCCGACTTGATGTGGGCGATTGACCAATCGCTGCGGGTGAACCGTGGCCGGGCGAAGGAACCTTTCGGCGGTGTCCGCCTTTTGTTGTTCGGTGATTTGCACCAGCTGCCGCCGGTTGTTCGGGGGGGCGAAGAAGCCGCACACCTGCATGAAACCTATGAAGGGCCGTTCTTCTTTTCGATACCCGCCCTGGTAGAAGGTGACGGCACGCAGTTGCTAGAGCTGCGCAAAGTATTTCGCCAAACCGATGATACGTTAATTGAGGTGCTCAACGCGCTCCGTGATGGCGAAGCCGGCGAACGTGAAATCGATATATTGAACGAGCGCGTCGGGCCGATCCGCACGCTTTCTGAAGGCCGTGAATACGTTATTCTGACGCCAACCAACGAAGCCGCCAACCGCATCAACCGAGCCTACCTGGAGGCGTTACCCGGCGATGAGCATGTATATGACGCCGGCGTGATCGGTGAATTCAATCAGAAGGCGCAACCGACCGAGGCTGAACTGACCCTCAAAGAAGGGGCCAAAGTTATAATGTTGCGCAACGACCCCGATGGACGCTGGGTTAACGGCACGGTCGCCGAAGTTTCTAAGCTGACCGCCAAACAGGTCTGGGTCCGCATTAATGGGCGGGAACATGAAATCGAGCAGGCATCCTGGGAGAATCGGCGTTACGCATTCGATCAGACGCAGGAGAAGATTGTCGAAACCGTTGCTGGCACGTTCAAGCAGTTTCCATTGAGGCTGGCTTGGGCGCTGACGATCCACAAGAGCCAGGGGCTGACACTTGATAAGATCTATGTCGACTTCGGTCGCGGAACGTTTGCCCACGGGCAGGCTTATGTTGCGCTTTCCCGCTGTCGGACGATGGCAGGGCTATCGATGGCGCGGCCGTTGCGTGGCGGCGACGTCAAATTCGACATCAATGCCACGCGATACAAAGACATTTTTGCGCCGTTAGCATGATCGATCCGGCAGCCAACTTCGCGGGTCAAGCATCGATCGGGAAATAATCATTTGAATTCAATGAATTAGAGCAAGAAATTGTGCGATGCGAAATAAATTTGCCGGAGAGCAAGATTTATGTTGCAGCGCAATAGAGGATTGACTATATTCCCGTCATAGAAATTCAACGGATCGTTTTCGCGGTGTCGCAACTGGTTATTGTCCCAGGCCATCGCAAATCGATCATTTGACCGCCAACAAACGCCAATGCCAACGAAGGAGGCTTTGCAATGAACGACCAGTTTACGCGCCAGGCGCAGGAAATCTTCAGTGCTGCGAAGGATGCACGTATTCCCGAAAACATTCAGGCGTTCGCCGAAGACAGCGTCAACAAAAGCCGTGAGTTCTTCCAGAAGCTGAACGAATCAGCCCAGGAAAACGTCAACGCCATCGAAGGCGTAATGCTGGCCTCTCACGCCGGAACGAAATCCGTGAGCGAGAAGATCATGCAGAATGCTGCTGCCAACACCGAGTCGGCCTTTGATGCCGCCCAGTCGATGGCACGCGCGAAGACACTGCCTGAGGCTGCACGCCTGCAGGCGGACTTCTTCCAGCAGCAGTCGGCAGCTGCGGCGCAGCAGACGAAGGAATTGTTTGAACTGTCTTCGAAAGTCGCACAGCAGACGTTCGAGTCGATTAATAAAGCGACCACAGCTTCTTTCGAGAAGATGAAGAAGACTGACTAAACGTTAACGCAGCCTGTCTGAGACCAAAGGCCGGGCCCCGTGGGGGCTCGGCTTTTTTTGCTTACCAATGCGTGAACAACAGCTGCGCCGGCTCCAGGTTAAGGAAACCCTTAAAAAATCTTTCACATGCCATCTATCGTAGCGGCCAGCACCGGTTATACTGGTCAGGTTGGTGATGTGAGTAAGTCCATGTTGGGTGCGAGTTTAGACGTACTGGTTCGGCGCGCGCGGATCGCGGACGCGTCGGAACTGGCGAAGATATTTGAGGAATCCTGGCGCACGACATATCGAGGCGTGATTCCGCACAATCATCTCGAAAACATGATCCGACGTCGTGGAACGGCGCGTTGGCGCAGCTCGATTCGCGCTGGTGAATTGGTTCTTCTGGTTGAATATGAAGGAAAAAGTGTCGGCTATGCGACCTGCGGGACAGCGCGTAGCAGAGGCGCGCATAAGGGCGAGATCTTTGAGATTTATCTCTTGCCAGACTATCAAGGGCTGGGCTTTGGCGAGTATTTGTTCGAGGCCTGTCGTTACCGGCTGGATGAGCGTCGTCTCAAGGGCCTGATCGTTTGGGCTTTGGCCGAAAACAACGGTGCCGTTAACTTTTATTGGCATTTGGGCGGTCGACCATTGGTCAGCGCGTATGAACGCATCGGCGGTGCGCGACTGGAAAAAATCGCTTTTTCGTGGGATTAATCGAAAACCTGTTAACGCCGATCGGTTAACGTCATTTCGGCTGCGCTGTGCGCGATATTGCGAACGCAGCTGGCTATGTTGCAGTGCAGCAAATTCTTGCCACGATTGACACATTCAGCGGCGAAGCGGCGTTGAAGGATGTCGGCGAAAAGGAAAACGATGCGGATCGATGCGATCGAAATCGGCAATAGCCCGCCGGACGACATCAATGTGATCGTCGAGGTTCCGGTTGGCGGCGAACCGATAAAATATGAACTCGACAAGGCCTCGGGCACCTTGGTGGTCGATCGGTTTCTCTATACGCCAATGCGTTATCCCGGCAATTATGGCTTCGTGCCGCATACATTGTCGGCTGATGGGGACCCGATCGATGTTCTGGTCTGTAATACGCGCGCGATCGCGCCTGGCGCAGTCATGAACTGCCGGCCGGTTGGTGTCTTGATTATGGAAGATGACGGTGGTGGCGACGAGAAGTTGCTCGCCGTGCCCTCAGCGAAATTGACCAAGCGATACGAAAAGGTGACAAACTACTCGGATCTACCTGAGATCACGATAAACCAGATTCAGCATTTCTTTGAGCATTACAAAGATCTCGAACCGGACAAGTGGGTAAAGATTCACCATTGGGGTGATGTCGATGAGGCCAAGGTGATGATCCGGCAGGCAATTGAGCGGGCGCAAGCCGGATGACAGTGGCGAAGGACCGGCGCTGCATGAATTGTAGAAATTCGTGAGTGACACGACGCGAGCGCAAATGCCGCGTGCAATAAGCAAGCAGCCTAAGCCGCCCCTCGTCTATGCGCCGCCTGTCGAGCCGTATCTCGATGTCTTGCATGTGGATGCAGACTTGCTCGTCGTTTCCAAGCCAAGTGGCCTTCTAAGCGTGCCCGGCAGAGGGCCAACACTGGCCGACTGCGTTGCGGCACGCGCGGCTGCGCTGTACCCGGATACTACGATTGTCCATCGCCTTGATCTCGATACATCGGGGGTTATGGTCCTGGCGCGCAATCGGGCGGCGCATCGCCACATCGGTTTGCAGTTCGAAAAACGGCAGGTCGCGAAGGTCTATTTCGCGCGCGTGTGGGGTGACATTCGAGATGATGCCGGTGTGATCGACGCTCCGTTGCGATGCGATTGGCCAAACCGCCCGCGACAGATGATCGACCCACTTCTCGGGCGGGCCGCCCTGACTTCGTGGCAAGTGGTGTGCCGTGAGGCCGATGCGACGCGCGTTCGCTTAGTGCCGGGGACGGGCCGCTCACATCAATTGCGAGTCCATATGCTCAGCATTGGTCATCCGATCCTCGGCGACAATCTTTATGCTCACCCGACGGCTCTTGCCGCTGCCACGCGTCTACAGCTCCACGCCCAGTCGTTGTCCTTTTGCCATCCAGCTGATGGCCAACGGGTGACATTTGAGAATGCATGTCCGTTTTGAGGTGCCGAAGATCACCGAGCCACCACGAGCGACTCATACTGAAACACTGCGTCAGTTTCGAATAACAGCGTTTCATTCAAAATCGTTCTATTAATTTTACAGTCATTTTAACTCGCGAGTATGGCCTTCAAATTCCGCAATTTGGAGTGTGCCATGCGTCATGACCTGCCGGTAGGCGAACGATCCAAAACGTTACCTCTACGTTTGGTTTCAGCTGCCGATTTTTTCGATAGATTTCACAAAGACCGCAGCGGCGCGATTGCAATCATTTTTGCGCTGACAATCACGTTGTTGGTCGCCATCGTTGGCGGTGCTGTCGACTATGCCAGTTGGTCAGCAGCCAAGCGCCAGACCATGCAGGCAATGGATGCAGCCGTACTCGCCGCCGGTCGCGCTCTGCAACTCGGCAAAACCGAGGCAGAAGCGATTCAGGCCGCAACGGAGTATTACAACCAGAACAAATCGAACCGGCTTGACGTTGACGCTGTTACCTTCGCCGTTGAGAACAACGGCACGGAAGTTGTCGCGACGAGCAATTCTTTCGTAAAGACGCCCTTGATGGGTCTTGCTGGCGTGCCGGAACTGGCGGTCAACGGTACATCACGCTCGGTCCTGGCATCGGGCGCGAATTCGGGGACCGATGTCGAAATATCATTGATGCTTGATACGACAGGCTCAATGGAAGGTTCAAAGATGTCCGACCTGAAGCTGGCGGCAAAGGATCTGATCAACATCGTTGTTTGGGATGACCAAAGCCAGTACACGTCGCGGGTCGCGCTGGCGCCGTTCTCCGAATACGTCAACGTCTCGCGTTCTTTCTTCCTGGATGTTACAAACCATTCGGCGAGCGGCAGCGGTGACAAGCGCACCTGTGTCAAGGAGCGCTCAGGGTCGAACCGCTACAACGACAAGAAGCCAAGCAACGGTAATGGCTATTTCGAGCGCTACACCGGCGGCGGTACCTGTAAACCGACGTCAACCGTTGTGCCGCTGACCAGCGACAAGATTGCGCTCGAGACTGCGATTGACGGGATGCCGACGAGTGGTTACACGGCCGGCCATCTTGGAACCGCCTGGTCCTGGTATCTGTTGTCGCCAAAGTGGAAGTCGATCTGGCCATCAAACAGCGAGCCCAAGTCATACAATCTGCTCACGCAGATGAATGAAAAGGGACAGCCGAAACTTCGCAAGATTGCGATTTTGATGACAGACGGCGAGTACAACCGACAATACTCCGGTGACAGTGCGACAACACAGGCCCGTGAATTGTGCACCGAAATGAAGGCTAAGGGCTTGACGCTCTACACCGTTGGTTTCGCAATTACCGAAGGTGGAGAAGCTGACACAACGATGGCGCAATGCGCCACGTCGTCCGAGCACTACTACAGCGCTGACGACGGGCTCGAACTTCGTGCTGCATTCCGCGATATTGCGCTTAAGATCTCGACGCTGCGCATCTCCGAGTAGAGTGCAGCGCTCTTCAACCGGTCAGTTGAGAAGGCCGCCGGAACTTCCCGGCGGCCTTTGGTGTGAAATCAGCGCTCGTTCGGCATGGATGTTTCAATCAGGCGCGCCCAGTAGCTGACGCCTGCTGGGATGATGTCATCATTAAAATTATAGCCTGGATTGTGCAGGTTGGCAGTATCGCCATTGCCGATCCAGATCATCGCGCCTGGACGTTCGTTGAGCATGAATGAAAAGTCTTCAGCCCCCATGGACGGCGGGATGCTGGTATCAATATCACCGCCGGTGATACTACCGGCCACGTCGGCTGCGATATCCGTCTCCAACTCCGCGTTGACGGTGACCGGATAATCCCGCTTATACGTCACCTCCGCCTCGCATCCGAGCGCGCGGGCCGTCGCCTCAACCGTTTCGACGACGCGTGCTTCGACGATGTCCTGGACCTCAGTCGAAAACGTACGCGCGGTGCCGACCATCTTGACGCTATCGGGAATGACGTTGCCAGCGTCACCGCCACGAATGCGTCCAATCGTAATCACCGCTGATTGCAGCGGATCGACGTTGCGCGCCACGATCGATTGCAGTGCGACAATGATGTGCGATGCTGCAACGATGGGATCGCGACCGAAATGCGGATAGGCGGCGTGCGTACCGGTTCCGCTGACCGTTATGTAAATTCGATCGGCCGCGGCCAGCAGCGGGCCGGAGCGGATTGCAAACGTCCCAGGCGCCATGCCGGGCTTGTTATGCATGCCGTAGACCTGTTGGACGCCGAACCGATCAAGCATGCCTTCGTTGACCATTTCACGCCCGCCGCCGCGGCCTTCTTCGGCCGGCTGGAAAATGAGGACGGCGGTGCCATCGAAATTTCGGGTCTCCGCGAGATACTTCGCAGCGCCCAGCAGCATCGTTGTGTGTCCATCGTGACCGCATGCATGCATGACACCGTCGTTGGTCGATGCATAGGGCAAGCCGGTGGCCTCGACGATTGGCAACGCGTCCATATCGCACCTGAGCCCGATCACTTTGTTGGACGTATTCGTACGCCCTTTGATGACGGCCACAACGCCTGTGCGGCCAATACCGGTTGCAACGTCATCGCAGCCGAATGATTGCAGGCGCTCTGCAACGAACTTGGCTGTGCGGTGTTCATCAAACCCCAGTTCCGGATGAGCATGAATGTCGCGGCGCCATTCCGTGAGTTCATCGCTCATGGCGGCAATAGAATTGATTATTGGCATGCGGCAATCCTGTCTTAGAATTCGGCGTCGCGATAGGAGATGTCGACTTGCAGGCGAGGTCAAGGCAATGTTTCCAGCCTGGCGGCGAAAGCTGAGGCTTGAGCGCGCGACGTTGCAGCGGTATTGGGTGAGGTTTACCTCTTGCAATTGACAGTTGGCGAGCGGCCCGACTGGCAGCAACACGTTAGATTTGGTTATGGAACACGCAGAATTTGATCGGCAACCGAACCTGATCGGCCCGAATTTGGCGTTGTCAGCGCTGACCTCCGAGGATTTTGCCGGGCTCTATCACGCTGCCAGTGACCCACTGGTATGGGCCGGCCACCCGGCCAAAAACCGCTATCAGGAAAATGAGTTCCGAACTTACTTTGCCGCTTTGCTTGAGAGCGGTTCCACCTTAGTAATTCGCGATAGGTCGACGGATACGGTGATTGGTTGTTCGCGCTACTATGTAGCACCCGGCGTTGAGGACGACATTTCAATCGGCTTTACGTTTCTGCAGCGTGACTATTGGGGTGGCACGACCAATCGTGAGTTGAAGACATTGATGTTTGACCACGCGTTCCGGACGTTTGAAACGGTCTGGCTGCACATCGGCCCGGACAATATCCGCTCGCAAAGGGCAACCCAAAAGCTTGGTGCCGTGTTCAGCCACGAAGAGGTACTGGATCTCAGCAATGGACCGGTCAACATGTTCTGCTATCGTTTGGACCGCTCTGCGTGGCGGCAGCAACCGGCCCAAGGGCAAATTTGACGCGTGCACTGGTCTATTGGCCCTACAGGTTGTAACTGACTGCACGTAGGCAAACGATCGCCATTGATAACGCAACACCCAACTCCGGGCTCCGACCATGACCGACGCCAAGCAAGCCAGATCCGCCAACAAAGTCGTCCTCGCCTACTCGGGGGGGTTGGATACGTCGATCATCCTGAAATGGCTGCAGGAGGCGTATGGCGCCGAGGTCGTAACTTTCACGGCGGACCTTGGTCAGGGCGAAGAGCTAGGGCCAGCGCGGGAAAAGGCGCTGATGTTGGGGATCAAGCAGGAAAACATTTTCATTGAGGATTTGCGTGAGGAATTCGTGCGTGACTATGTGTTCCCAATGTTCCGCGCCAACACGGTCTACGAGGGCGTCTATCTGCTCGGCACGTCAATCGCCCGGCCGTTGATCTCGAAAAAGCAAATCGACATCGCACGCAAGGTCGGCGCAGATGCGGTCTGCCATGGCGCAACCGGCAAGGGCAACGATCAGGTTCGTTTCGAGCTGGCCTATTACGCGTTGGAGCCTGGTATCAAGATCATCGCGCCATGGCGGGAATGGGAATTTTCAGGCCGCGAAGCGTTGCTCGAATTTGCCCGCACGCATCAAATTCCGATTGCAAAAGATAAGGAGGGTGAAGCACCGTTTTCGGTTGATGCCAATCTCTTGCACTCATCCAGCGAAGGCAAGGTCCTTGAGGACCCAGCGGTCGAGCCACCCAATGTCGTTTATCAGCGCACGATCAGTCCGGAAGATGCGCCCGACAAGGCAACCGTCATCGACATAGGCTTCGAAGCTGGCGACGCCGTCAGCATCGATGGCCAGGCGCTGAGCCCGGCGACCCTTCTGGCCGCGCTCAATGACCTTGGCCGGGACAATGGAATCGGTCGGCTTGACCTCGTCGAGAACCGCTTCGTTGGCATGAAGTCGCGCGGAGTATATGAAACGCCGGGCGGCACGATATTGTTGACGGCCCACCGGGCTATGGAGAGCCTCACCCTGGATCGCGGTGGTGCACATCTCAAAGACGAATTGATGCCGCGCTACGCTGAACTGATCTACAATGGTATGTGGTTTTCACCGGAACGCGAGATGCTGCAAGCGCTGATCGACAAAAGCCAAGAGCATGTGACCGGCACCGTCACACTGAAGCTTTACAAAGGGTCCGCCTTTACCGTGGCGCGCGATTCAGATCATTCGCTCTACTCCGAAGCGCATGTGACCTTTGAAGAAGACGCTGGCGCCTACAACCAAGAAGATGCCGCAGGCTTTATTCAGTTGAACGCGCTGCGCTTGAAATTGCTGGCTGCACGGGATCGTCGCCTGAAAGGGTGATCGCATCCACGTTTCATTGCAGTAAAATCAGGCCGTCCCTTGGGGCGGCCTTTTTATTTGCGTCGCCGACGCTAACGAAACGTCATGATTGTCTAATACCGCCGATGCCCTCATAGCTTTGGCACCCAACACATGAGGCTGCCATGACTATGAATGATATGATCGACTTGGTCCAAAAGGGCGTCACTCACAGCGGCTTTTCAGATCGGCTCAAGTTCGATTGCGGCGAAGACGGGGTTTTGCGCATCGCAGGTGGTCAGGTCGCAAGCACCGATGGTGAGGCCGATTGCACGCTCAAAATCTCGCTAGAAAACCTAGAGAAGCTGATCAAAGGCAAATTGAACCCAATGACAGCGGTGCTGATGGGGAAAATCAAGATCTCAGGTAACCCTGCCATCGCGATGAAGCTCAAAGAGCTGCTGTGATCACAGCTTAAACTGCGCAAGCTTTTCGTAAGACGGCAGGGCTAGGGCGCACAGCTCTGACTGTTTGTCATCCAGATCAGGCAGCGGCCCTTCGGCTTTTGCAAAGCCCGAAGATCGGTGCACCGCCCCGTACCAATGCGGGGCCCAAACACCGTCCTCTGGATGACCACCCGGCGCCCAGCGCAGCATTTCCGAACGAAAACTTAGCCCAATAGCCTCGCATAGGGTTTGTAACATGCCCTGTGGATCGCACCGAATATCGGCGCTGTCGATCACGACGGGGGATTGTCCAGCTTCAACCACAGCATCAAACAGCGCCGCTTGCTGGACAAAGCCGATATCAGCCAACGTGGGATCTTCGTATTTTGCGCCAAAGCTGGCAATGACACGGGCTGGGTGACGGATTAGAAACACGTTTTTGACGTCCTTCATCCAGTGGCGCGGCACAGCATCCAACATGTGTTGAGTCATGTGTTTTTGGTAAAAATGCGGCTTTCCCGCAGGAATAGGCCCTAAAAGAGACGCCGCAACCGTCTCTGGATTTTGGGATTGCGACGCCAGGATGTCATCTCGCATGGGATGATCAAATCCTGTCAGCTTCAGATACGACGCATAAAAGGGCTCGTCGATCACAGCGCAATCTGCCCGGGCGCCAAAGGCATACATCATGGCCGTCGACAAATTTCGAGGGCCCGACCACATCGCAATCCGCATACAACTCTCCTGTTATTTCCCGCAGCCTAGGGTGCAAAACGGGGTGAGAAAACACCGGAGATCTACGGTCACCAGCACTCAAGCTTGCGTGACATTCTGTTGCAGCCCTATCTAAGCCGCAGCCTATGGCGCATGTTATCCACAGGAGGACATCGCATGCTGACAATGAATGATCTGAAATCTGCCCTACTCTTTGGCGCCATTTTGATTGGGCTTGCCGTAAACTGTAGCCGCGCAAATGCGGCGTCCGAAGAGGTTCTGACGGTGGCTGGCGGATGCTTCTGGTGCGTTGAATCAGATTTTGAAAGCGTCGCAGGCGTGTCCGAAGCGATCTCTGGATATATCGGTGGCACCACGGCCAACCCGACCTACAAACAAGTCAGCAAAGGCGGATCCGGGCACTATGAGGCAGTGCAGATCCACTTTAATCCGAACCGGGTGTCACGCGCCCAGTTGCTGGACATGTTCTTTCGTTCCGTTGACCCAACCGATGCGCGTGGTCAGTTCTGTGATCGCGGCGAGAGCTACCGCACAGCCATCTTTGTGTCCAATGATCGTGAAAAACAGCTGGCTCAAACCGCAAAGCGGAATGCCCAAGAGGCATTGGGGCAGAAGATTGTCACGCCAATTCTCACCGCCAGCACGTTCTATCAAGCCGAAGACCGGCACCAAGATTACTATAAAGGCAAGCAGCGGGTATTGACGCGCTTTGGACCCATCAAGCAGTCCAGCGCCTATAAGCGCTATCGCAAAGCCTGTGGCCGCGACGAACGGGTCAAAGCTCTGTGGGGAGACAGCGCGCCCTTTGCGGACGCGCATTAGTCACCAATCCAAAACCTCTTTGAGGTCTGGAATCACATCAGCAGTGCCTTGACGGGTGACCATAATCGCCGAAGCTCTGATGGCCATTTCAATTGCACTGGCATTGCTCATGCCGCGATCCCGCCCAGCAAGGAAATAGCCCGTAAAGGTGTCCCCTGCCCCCGTTGTATCAACCGGATCGACCTTGATTGCAGCAAAATCCACGGCTTCCCAGCCGCTGGCGCGTTCATAAAGGGTGCAGCCGTCCGCGCCTTTGGTGACGATCACTGTGTCGACGTCCATTTGGGCAGATGGCTCTAGACCTGTTGCCTGCTGCAATTGCGCCATCTCGATTTCATTGAGCACAAGAATATCAAGATAGGGCAACACTGATTTGACCGCCGGCGCTGAAAACGGCGCTGCGGCATAGGCGACGGTCAGCCCCAGTTTCGACCCTGTTTCTGCGGCAAACAGCTGTTCATTGGTTTCGTTCTGCATCACCAGAACGTCGCCACGCGCGGCGGCCGACAATGCCAGACCCACAGAATCCATCGCGATTTGATGGTTGGTGCCGGGGAAGACAACGATGGCATTTTCGCCTTCTGCGTCCACGGTGATGATCGCATGACCCGTCGGGCCATCGAGTTTGGAAATACGGCGCGTATCAACGCCGTATTCCGTGAGGCGATCAATCGCCCATTGCCCATCAGAACCGACAGCTCCGATGTGGCAAACGCGCGCCGCAGCCCGCGCGGCCGCCACCGACATATTCGCCCCCTTGCCGCCCAGACCACGCACCAGATCATCCGCTAGGATCGTTTCACCCGGTGCGGGGATATGGGACACGCGATAGACGATATCGGCATTGATAGAGCCTAAGTTCCAAATCGTCATGCGGTTCAGCCCACTTTGCAGGCAGCAAGCATTGCCATGTTCAGAATGTCGTTTGAAGTCGAGTTTGTGGAGCAGATCTGAATCGAATTGTCGATCCCAGCCAAAATCGGACCAACAACAGTGGCCCCACCCATTTCTTGCATCAATTTCACCGAAATCGACGCCGAATGGCGTGCAGGCACAACCAAGATGTTGGCAGGCCCAGACAGGCGTTGGAACGGATAAGACTCTTGAACCTGCGGGTTCAGGGCCACATCAACCGTCATCTCACCTTCGAATTCAAAGTCGACGCCGCGCTCTTCCAGCACTTTGGGGGCCATATGCATCTTCTCTGCGCGTTCAGATACGGGGTACCCAAAGGTCGAGAAACTGACAAAGGCCACCCGTGGCTCTAGCCCCAAGTGACGGGCAACATCTGCTGACCGCTCTGCAATCGTGGCCAGATCTTCTTGGTTGGGCCATTCATGCACCAATGTATCGGCCATCAGAACGATACGTCCATTGCGCAGCAGCGCAGTAACGCCAACCGCCCCATGTTCCGCATCGGCATCAAACACATGGTTGATCAACTCAAGAACATGCGCAGATTTGCGGGTTGCGCCGGTTACAAGGCCATCACCGTGCCCATGGGCCAACATCAAAGCCGAGAACACATGACGATCGCGGGCCGCCAAACGGTGGATGTCCTGAGTGTCAAAACCACGCCGTTGCAGACGCTGATAGAGGAAATCTTTGTATCCCTCCAAATGGCGGGTGTTGGCGGCGTTCACCACCTCGAGTTCGCGATACGCGTCCCCCATGCCCGATTCTTCAAGCTTGGCTTTGACGTCAGCGTCGCGTCCAACCACCAAAGATTTGCCCAATCCCGCGCGCTGGTATTGGACCGCAGCGCGCAATACGCGTGGATCATCCCCTTCGGCGAAGATCATTCGGGCCTGTGCTTTGCGGGCCCGCGCGTGAATACCGCGCATGATATTGGCTGTTGGATCCATCCGCGATTTCAGCGACTGCTCGTACGCATCCATGTCGATGATCGGACGTCTCGCAACACCTGTTTCCATCCCCGCTTTGGCCACAGCAGGTGGAATCACATGGATCAGACGCGGATCAAATGGCGTCGGAATGATATAGTCGCGCCCAAAGGTCAGCGACTTACCATAGGCCAAAGCCACCTCATCAGGGACATCTTCGCGCGCCAGTGCCGCCAAAGCATGGGCACAGGCGATTTTCATTT
>JAGDYV010000112.1:0-18058 GCA_049116495.1 Hyphomicrobiaceae bacterium
TCTGCCGCCCGGCATAGAGATCACGTACCACCGCGACGGTCACGATCCGCGGGGCAGCGCCGCCCATCCCCTGCAAAGCCCGGGCGATCAGCAACCATTGGAAGGATGTGGCAAGGCTTGCTACCAGGGCGCCCAAGATGAACAGGACCAGGCCAGCGTAAAGGATCGGCAATCTTCCGAATCGATCCGATACGGAGCCAACAAACAACTGGCCGATCACCAGCCCGCCAAGGTAACTCGTGACGACCCATTGCTGATCATTCGCATCCGCCAGGCCAAGATCACGGCCGAGCGCAGGCAATACTGGCAACATGATGTCGATGGATAAAGCCGTCAGGCAAGTGAGCAACGCCGCAAGCGGAATGAACTCCATCATGGAGAGCGGTGATTTTGCTGGAGTCGTTGATGTCACGAATTGATTGCTCTGCGCATCCGGAAGACGGATCGGCATCTCTGACATGAGACCGGGGCCGGTGCAAATGCTTGCAGGTCTGATCAACCAATCAGGTTCGGGCGGGACTGATTGCCGTTGCGATGGGTGTTGGGTCCCGTACGATCGTATTTGAGGTGCTTCAGGTCGCCAATTCTTCGGCCGATTGTTTCTCCAGTCCATAAGCGATCACGGTGTCGCTTCGACCAGGCACATGAACCTCATGCCGGCTGCTGGCCTGGTTCATCCCGCCGGCGGCACGCATCGTGTCCTGTGAAATAAGGCAATCGGTCAATTGGCGCTTCGTCGCAGCCTCCAAGCTGCTGGCAATGGTGACGGTCTCGCCCAGCGCCGTAATCTTGTATCCACGCGCCTCATCGCCGATTCGACCAAGAATGATCGGCCCTGTGTGGATGCCGATGCCAACGCGCAGCGGGATCGGCATCGCGGCATGCAGTTCAACATTCATGGCCTCGATCGCGCGTATCATGTCACGGGCTGCGGCAATGGCTGCTCTGCTGCCCTGCCCGCGCTCGCCGCTCAATCCAAACACGGCCATCATACCGTCGCTCAGGTACATTGTTGCTTTGCCGCCATGGGCTTCGATGGCTTGCTGGATCTCAGACATATACCGGTTGAGCAGCGCGACGAGATCATACGGGAACTGCGTTTTGGTCAATTCCGTAAACGCTCGAAGATCAATGAACAGCACCGTTGCCACGGCCTCGGCGCCTGCTTCGTAGGCGTCGTCGGCCCAGTCCGACTGCGTATAGGCATTCGCCGTGACCGGCATGAGGATTTGCACGAGGATCGGGTGGCTCGGCCGGATCTGGCATGCAAGACGGACCTTTGGTGGCGCAGAAATGCGCTCGAGCAGTGCTTTTTCTGCCGGGCCGGGCGCCGGCAACATCTCACTGCCTTCGAGCACGAGGACCCGGCAAGTCGAGCAACGGGCGCGACCACCGCAAACCGACGGGTGCGGGATATTGTTGCCGCGGCTTGTTTCCAGCAATGTGGACCCTCTTGGCAACGCGACACCGCCGTGGCCGACGTAGCGGACCGGAATGCGTCGCCCGAACCTGCGCATCAGGGCCATGGCTGCGATCGCCAATGCCAGACCGGCCGCTGCAGCGAGCAATACCAAATAGGTTTGACGGGCCATTCCAGTGTAGACGGCTGCCTGTTCCCCGCTCCAGCGCGCATCAGGATGGGCAAGCGCAACCGCCTCGCGGCCGGCGGCGATATAGCCGGCGATTGCAAGCAGGGGAATGACAACGGCGACGATCAGGAAGGGCTCTCTGATGCGCGGGTACCAGGCATAGAGCCGGAGGCTGTAATGAATGCCGATAATGCCATGTGCCCAGACGATTATCGTGAGTGCCGTTTGGCGATAAAAACGGTTGGGCCACAAATGCTGCAACGTGACAGCGTAGGCATCGTTGACGTTCGCGAATTCTGAGACATAGCGCGTACCGATGGTGTGCTCATAGAGCAAAAAGGGTATGGCCAGGCCGAGTGCGATTTGCAGCGCCTCGCGCACCGGCATGCGCCAGGTGCGGCGTCCTATGATGCGCTTCAAAACAAAGATGACATGAACGATGGCAGCGCCATAAAGCAGCACCGTGCCAATTGTCGATCTCCAAATCCCAACACGCCAGAGCTGCACGTACTCCAACGTTGCGACACCGAAAACGCCTAAGGCATGATTGAGGAAGTGCATTAAAACGAAGGCAAACAGAATCAATCCCGACCAGAGTCGGGCGCTTCGCTCCCATCCGCTCATGCCGCTCAGTTCAGCCTGCGAGCGGACCGGTGCCGCTGTCGCTTCAGGCGCTTTCGCCATATCTCACTGTCCCGCTGTTTTAGGCATTGTCATAGGTCGCAGCCAGCAACCGATCTGACGTGGCATCGACGCGGTTAGCTAGTTCCCGCGCCAGGGCCACCGCGACCTGTGGCACCTGATGCAGTAGTTCTTTGAACACGTGCGCGTCGGTGCGCAGCATCGTGGAATCCTCAACCGCCGTGATCGTGGCTGATCTGGACCGGCCGCAGATCACACCGGTTTCACCGAGCACGGCTCCGCCGGTCATTTCGGCGAGATCGATTTCAATCTCGTTGCGCCGCCGCGTCACCTTAATTCGACCGTCGAGCATGAAGTATACCGAATCCGACGGGTCCCCCTGGGCGAATACCATGTCACCGGCTGTGTAGTGCAATCGGTCGCTGGACATGGCCACAAGTTTGCATTTGGCGGCATCAAGGTCGCGAAACAAAGGAATGTCACGCAACTGTTCGCATTCCATTTCAAGGCTCATTTGCCGGCCTCCATTGTGTGGGTACTTTGTCGTGGCGCATCGGCTTTGGTCTCAGCCGGCTCGGCTGCCGCCGCAACGTTTGACATCGATTGGACGGTCATACGCGCGCCGTCGACCGTGATGATCTGATCAAAGCTCCCGCCCTCTGGTTCGGAAGGACAGGTCATTATCAAGGTGGCACCTTTCATCCGCTCGGCAATACTCGCCTGGATCGTCTGGGTATCTTCATCACCGAAATTCTTGAAGGCATCTTCAAGTATCAAGATGTTTGGCCGGCAGATAAGGCCGCGCGCGATGCTGACGGAAGCACGTTGTGGGCCGAAAAGTGCCTGACCGCGCGGGCCGACATCATAATCCAACCCCAAGGAATAAACGAGATCTTCGAGATCAAGCTTCGGCAAGGCTGTTTTGAGGAACTCAGCGACACGCTGTTCCGCGTTAGCAACGTTCTGGGCAACGCGTCCAAACAGGAGATTGTCGCGAATCGGCGCGGCGATCATGAACAGATCGGGATCGTAGAACTCGATTTCTCCGGTGTAGTCTTGCGGTAGATAATCCTTGAAGCTGTCGCGTGCACGCAGCAGGCGCGACTGCAGATCCGGCGTCAAAAGACCCAAGCGGTGACGTGGCTCGATATAGCCCAATGCGAGATCGATGAGTTTATCCGCTGCCTCGCTGGCAATTGGATGGTCCCGTTCGCGTGTGCGTCGCTCAGCGAGCAGTTCGGCATAGAATTCGAGGTCTGATGAGCGGATCATTGAGAAGCGCTCGAACAGTGGGTGGCCAGTCGGCAAGGCGGAAAATACTTCGACGCCGTTCTCTGCGATACGCAGTCCGATCTCGATCAATGGCTCCGTCAGCGCCTCAGCTGCCAGAATCGAGCGAAAATAGGGATCGGACGTCCGGCCGCTGCCCCCAAGACGTTCGCCGGCGACGACACCAAACACCAGGTTCTCGCCAATGGTTGCCTGTGGATTGAAGGCTTTGAAGTCGAACGGCTCTATCAGGCGATCGAGATTGGCTTCGATCAGTGCCGTGCGAATTTCATGGCGCCCTTCCACGATCTTTTTCTTGAGGGCGTCTTCTGAGTCGGCGGGCAAAAGCCCGTTCAAGCCATAGTTGTATAGGTCGCTAAACAGCCCTGCCGTGCGTAACGCGCTGATAACGGCCTTTTCCAATCCCTGTGCATCCGCCACACCAGCGCACGCGTAGTCACTCCAATCCGCTTCACTATCGTACAACGGATTGCCGGTACGCTTTGATTCACGCCACCGTATCTCTTCCATCTTTCCCGTCGCCGGTCGTTGCTGCTTCAATGACAGGATGACGTTGTCACGGATGGAACCGGAAAACAGCTCAGGTTCCGGCGGCACGTATGAGATTTCACGCGCCAACTGACGCATCGTAAGGCTTCTCAGATCCTGCTCACCGAATTTTATCTCTCCTTCGTATTTCGTGGTCTGACGCCCCAAAGTGCGCACGAAAATATCGCGTCCCGATCCCGAAGACCCAACGATAGCGACATGGGCCGGACGCGACATCGTGAGGCTGACACCATTGATCAATGGCGATCCGCGTTGATCAAGCACAGATAGGTCCCGGATCACGATGGGTGCGTCTGCTGGGATTGGGGCGGGTTCCGTGGGACCTGCTTCTGCTGGCAGCAATTCACGTCCGGAGAATTGCGAGATGACCTGATCGTACTTGATCGTGACATCGGCACGGCGTTGATCCCAATCAATCAACTCTTTGATCGGCGGTGGGAGATCGCGATAGGCGGCAATCACAGCAACCAACTGGCCGAGATCCAGCGAGCCACGCAACGCTAAATAGCCACCGATCGAATAAAAGAAGAATGGCGTGATTTGAGCCAGGATATTGTTGAGATACTTGACCGCAAATTTGCGCTTGTAGAGCGCCGCACGAATGATGAACAGCTCGCCGAGACGCCCACCAATTTCCGCCTCGCTGTAATCCCGTAATCCGTAGGCCTGGATGGTGCGAGAACCGTCGATCATTTCACCGATACGTCCCGCCAATTTGCGCGACGCAATCTGACGGAGGCGACCTAGTCGCAGTTGCTCTCGGCGCAAATACGGGATGACAAACGCCTGCACGAGCACAACTGAAACCGCGACCATGCCGAGCCAAAAGCTCTGGGTCAGGATGAATATGACCGCGGTCAATGCCTGCGTACTGAGGAACGCCGGCTGAATGAACGCATCGCCGATAAAGCCGCCGATTGGTTCGACTTCATCTTTGATCATACTGGCGGCTTCAGCCGGTTTGACCGAGCGGATGTCTTCCGGTCGAAAGCGCATCATCGTCGTAAACAGCTCGAAGCGCAGCCGCCGCATCATGCGTTCAGCCAGCATGCCCTTGAGGATGTTGATGCCGTATTTGAAAGCGCCGTTGGCCAGTACATAGAACAGGAACAGAAAACTCAGGGCGAAGAGGTAGTTGATCTGATCGAACAAAAACCCTTCACTGACGACAAACGTGCCGCCCAGGAATTCCGGCAGAGGAATAGAGAATGTGAATAATCTGGCCTCTGTGACACCGTTAATGAAGGCTTCGCCTTGGAGGGCTTCGTTGACGATCCGTTTTGGTACATCGAGCGATAACCAGTAGAACGGCAGCGAAGCCGCGATCAGAAACAGGACGAAAATCTGTTCGCGGCGGCTGTGTGTCCAGATGTATCTGAATAGATTAGGGTCCAAGGGCGCAGGCCTGACAGCACTTAAGATGACATCATTCGATCGAATGGATATAGCACGACGATGCCCATTACCGGCTCAATTATCGATCACACTCAGTTGCGTGGCCCCATTTACCGGTCCAATCCCTTAACAACATGAAGATCGCATTCTACGCGCCGATGAAGTCTCCGACCGCCGCGAAACCGTCTGGTGATCGTACAATTGGTCGTTTACTTATGGCGGCACTGACGCATGCCGGCTTCGATGTCCGCCTCGCCAGTGAACTGCGCACCTGGTCGAATGTAGCCGATTCGTCACGACTTGATGCATTTCGCGCACAGGCAGCACGCGAAACGGACAATCTCGTGACGACCTGGGCCCGGGACGACAGCGTTTGGGCGCCCGACATCTGGTTGACGTACCACGCCTACTACAAGGCACCCGACCTGCTTGGACCGCTCGTTTCAGCCAAACTCAGGCTTCCTTACGTCATCGTCGAAGCATCTTATGCCCATCAGCGGACAATCGGTGATTGGGCCGATTGGTTGGCGGCTGCGCGCGAAGGGATCACGGCCGCTGACGCCATCTTCAATCTCACAGCGCGCGATCGCAAAGGCCTGTCTGAAATATGTAACATCGAACGGTTACATGACTTGTCGCCGTTTCTTGACCTCGATGCTTACGGTTTCAAGCGCGCGAAGCTGGCAAACGACACCGATGGGGCGGCTGCGACCACGCGCTTGATTACGGTGGCCATGATGCGACCGGGTGCGAAACTGTCGAGCTATGAACTGCTCGCCGCCGCCCTTGGCACTTTGCTTGACCGCGAATGGCAGCTTGACATCATAGGCGATGGCGCGGCACGCGCCGCCGTCGAGAACGCATTCGCTGCGTTGCCGGCAAATCGGGTTCGTTTCCTTGGTCAGCTTGACGCGCCAGCCACACAACGCGCCCTTGGCGCCGGTGACGTCTTCGTATGGCCGGGGGTCGATGAAGCCTTCGGTATGGTCTATCTTGAGGCCCAGGCTGCGAGCCTACCTGTCGCGGCGCTTCGGACCGCAGGCGTGCCAGAGGTCGTGCGTCACGGCGAAACGGGCTATCTTGCATCCGTTGCCACGCCTGAAGCGCTCGCGGCCTGTATAGAACGCCTCATCGACCATCCAGCCGAACGACGACGCCTCGGTACCGTTGCGCGCGAAATCATTGAAAGGCATCACAGTTTGCCGTCCGCCTCAGCTCGGCTCGACCGTGTTTTGAGCTCGCTGGTACGCTTGCGATAGTGTGCATAGTCTATCAGCGGCCATTGCCGCTCCATCAAGGTTGAAAGGCACGTTAGCTGGTTCGCCCGCTAAGGCCCGGTCGATCGCGTCCGCCATGTTCTGCGGCGATAGTTCGTTCTCCTCAACGACAACGACGCGGTCCAGCGCGGCCAGTTTCTGCGCGCGCAGCGGTTGCTCCATCTGGCCACCAGCCGCATCGGGCACCAGCACACCGCGGCATTCTGCGACCAGTAGATCAGCAACCGTGTTGTAGCCTGCCCGTTGAATGGACAGCTGCGCCCGCGCCATCAATCCGGTGAGACCATTGCGATATCTTTCCAGGTGCACATTGGTCGCAGTTGCCTGCATGCTCAATCGATCGAAATTCTCTGGCGTCATTCGTGGGCCTGTCAGCGCCAGCCAGCGGCCAGCCGCCATTCGGCTCATCGGTTTTGCCGCGATGGCTGCGGCCAGGACATCATAGCCGATCGCACCGCCACCAGCTGAGACAATGACATCGAACGGCTCACCGGCCGGGTCCATTTCTTGCGAAGGTCCATCGGGTGCCACGATGCCTGTGTAGTACGCCTGTTCCAGCAAATGTGACAACGGCGGAAAACTCTCCTCGATGCGCACCAATTCCTTGTCGCCGTGCACCAGCATGTAATCGTAATAACGCTCGAACAGCGCGATAGATTTTTCTGCCTTTTCGCTGGATTTCGGCATCTGCAATATATCGCGCAGCGAGGCAGCTATCATCGGTCGACGCTGATCGTCGTTGGCGCGGGCGAGTAGCGGTTCAAGTTCGAAATTCATTGCCCAGCGCCCCATCGGATACGCCTCGGTCAACAAGACATCGGGTTGTACTTGCTGGTATATTGCCAACAGCTGGTCACACCGCGCGGATTTGTAAGCCTCGTCAGCAGGCACGTTTTCGGGCGTGAATAGTTTTGAATAACTATCCGGCCCGGCATGTAGAGGCGGCAGTTGATGAAGTTCTGCGCCCGTCACGACAAAGCCGGGGATCGGATTGCCGCCCAGCATTAACGCGACCCGGCAGCCACGCCTGACCAGCGCTTCCGCTATCCGCTTGGCGCGGACCAAGTGACCGATACCTTCCAGATATTGCACATAAAATAGAACGCGTGGGCCGGTCATTCAGCGGCCTCCGGCGGCGCGCTCCTAAACTCGGCATCAGAAGGTGTTGGCTTGACGTGCTCAGGTGGAAACAAAGCTGCCAGTTGGGTCAATCCATTATGCATATCAAATACTGAACGAACCCGCGCCTCCCCGGCGGCGGCAAGTTTCTGCCGCCGTCCTGGATCCCGTCCCAAGCTTTCAACCGCCTTTGCCAGCGCATCTGCATCTTCTGATGGCACAAGCACGCCTGTTTCACCATCGACGATCAACTCCGGAATACCCGAGATCGGCGTCGAGATGCAGGCCAATCGCTGACTTTGCGCTTCGACCAGGACATTGGGCAGTCCATCGCGATCGCCATCCGCAGTAATGCGGCAGGGCAGTACGAACAGGTCAGCCTCGCGGTAAGCCGTCAGGACTTCAGATTGCGCGCGTGCGCCGAGCCACGTTATGCGGTCCGCGATGCCAAGGCGCTGGGCTTGATCCTGCAGCGACTCTAACTTCCCGCCGCCGCCAATCAGCGTCCATGTCCAGTGCAACTCGGTTGGCAATTGAGCCAGCGCTGCGAGCAGCACATCGAAGCCCTTCTTGTCGACGGCTCGTCCGACGCTGAGGAGCCTGATCGCCATGTCGGTTGTGCTGCCATCGCGCGCCATTTGAGCATGCAATGGCGGCTCGGGGAAACGCGTCAGGTCGAGGCCGTGATAGATCAAATGTACCCTTGCCGGATTGTCGGCCAATCCCTGAAGGTGCTGCCAGCCGAATTTCGTACACGTTGCCACCCAGTCGGCAGCGCCAAGATTCTGGTTCAGCTCCCAATCAGGCGATGTCCAAATGTCCTTGGCATGCGCCGAGCATGACCAGGGTTTGCCGGTCATCAGACTCGCGTATCCCGTAACGGCTGCGGGTGTGTGAATAAAATGAGCATAGAGCCGCGTGACATCGGCGGGCAATTCAGCAGCCATTACACAGGCTTGGCCAAACCGGCGCACGCGGCTGCGTGTGCGATCACGGACGAGGTCGCGGATCCACTGCCCCGCCGCCCGCCAGAAGCCTGGCCGACCGATAACCTTGGCAACGCCCTTGAGGACGCGCCATGGCTCTTGATGGAGATACTCAGGCAGGTAACTGACCGGCGCCTCGATCTCATCGTGAATGGGATGCGTCGAGCGATCGGTTGGATGCCGCAGCGAGACAAATCTCAGCGAAAAACCAAGGCGCTCAAGGCCGCGTAGTTCTTGCGCGATAAACGTCTCGGAAAGGCGCGGATAACCTTTCAAGACGACGGCGATCGTCGGCACCTTGGTCATCCGACGTTTTCCATGCTCCGCACACCAGCGCGCCCCTTGATGTCCTCGACAACACGACCAATCCGATCGAGACCTTTAAGGTCGATCTTGTAGTCGACGGTCGACGGTTTCGGGCGCGAAGGCAGCGCATTGATGGCCGCCGCCATGCGCCACGGATCGCTTGCCTGATGCGGATCGAGCATCGTGACGAGATTGAATTCCGTTGCGCGCTGGGCGCGAATCAATTGCTCCTTGCGCGGCACGATCCGCGGTACGATCAGAGCGCGCTTGTCAAACGACATCAACTCGCAAAATGTGTTGTAGCCGCCCATTGCGACAACTGCCGTGGCGCGTTGCATGAGTTCTTCCAGGCGGTTATCGAAGTCGAGCAGGTATACATCCTTGAGGCGGCGCGCCCGATGACGAATTTCGCTTTTGTCACGCAGCGACATGTAAGGCCCGAGTGTCATAACAAACGGCAATCGGCTGGACTTGTCGTGTTCCTTTGCCGTCAGCACCTGCCCCATCAATTCGGCCGCGTCACCACCGCCACCGGCCGTTATCAGGACAAATTCGGAAGGTAGATCGCGCGCGCCCGAATAGGTTGTTGTTGGCACTGTGCGGGCAAGAAAACCAACATGTTCGACACGCTCTTGTACCTCGACGGGCAACGGCACGCCGCTTAGCGGATCATAGAAATCCTTCGACCCGTAGATCCATATTCGGTCGTAATAGTCGTTGACGGACCGCAGCGCATCGCTGCGCGCCCACTCATCGCGCACAACGCTCGGCTCATCGAGAACTTCGCGCAGCCCGAGAACGACCTCGCATCCCATGTCACGCAGGCGCGGCAACGTCGGATCCAGTTCGCCGCGCAGGCCGCGCGGCTCCTTGTCGACGATGAATATATTTGGCCGGAAATTGATTGCGGCGCTTTCTATGATTGCGCGCCGCATCGATAATGTCTCGCTGAGGTCGATGTGATCCGACATCGACGTATAATCACCGTTGCGCAGTTTGATCACGCTTGGAATCTTGATGAAATCAACGCGCGATCGGAAGTCGAACGCGCCGGCAATCGACGAACCGGAGATGATCAAGACGGTCAATCGCTTATGCTGCTCGACGAGCGCGTGCGCAATGGCCCGGGTGCGCCTTAAATGGCCCAACCCAAAGGTGTCGTGCGAGTACATCAGTACGCGCGTGTGGTCATCGAATTGCTTCATTGCCCCCACTCAGTCGGCTGAGGCGCGGCCGGGTGTTGTGCCGTGGCGCCAGTTGATTGCCCACCCACCATGTTTCTTGGCCGTGCGATAGCGGAAATTGGTCACGGTCGTTCACTTTGTATGCAACCCTTACGGATCATTTGTACGGATCTGCGGCGTCGCGGAGACCGTCACCTAGAAAATTGAACGCCAAAACGACAAGAATGACCGGCACGACAGGCAGCATCAGCCAAGGATATATGGCGACAACGTTGATGTTCTGGGCATCTGTCAACAGAACTCCCCAACTCGTGATCGGCGCGCGAAGTCCGAGACCGAGAAAACTCAGCGCCGTCTCGCCGAGGATCATGGCCGGTATGGATAGCGAAGCTGCCGCGATCAAGTGGCTGGTAAAACCGGGTACCAGATGACGGGTGATCACCCGGGCCGGGCTTGCGCCCATCAATTGGGCTGCCAGCACGTAATCTTCCTCACGCAGGGACAGCAGCTTGGAACGCACCGCACGGGCCAAGGAGGTCCAATCAAGCAACCCAAGAATAAGAGTGATAAAGAAATAGACGGCGAGTGGGCTCCAATTGACCGGAATAATGGCTGCGATCGCGAGCCACAATGGTATCGACGGCAGACTTTGCAATACTTCGATGATGCGTTGAATGACAAGGTCGACGGTGCCACCGAGATAGCCGGCGAGGCCGCCGAAAAAGACGCCGAGCACGATGGACACGGCAACGCCGATCAACCCGATCGTCATGGAAATACGGGCGCCATGGATAATCCGTGACAACATATCCCGCCCAAGTCGGTCCGTGCCAAGAAGAAAAGCAGTGCCACCCTTGGCGGGGCAAAGGATGTGAAAACGGCCATCGATCAAGCCCCAGAACCGATAGCTTTCGCCGAGGCAGAAAAAACGTAACGGCTGTACCTTGGCAGGATTGGCTGTGTATTCGCGGTGGAGTGTATCCATATTGAGGCGGTAATCGTAGCCAAGCACGTGCGGCCCAACGAGGCGGCCTTCATGGAACAGACGCACAGATTGTGGTGGCGCGTAGATGTGGTCGAGATGTCGTGTCTGATAGTTGTATGGCGACAGGATTTCGGCGAGCAGCACAACGGCATACATGAACAGTAAGAAAATGGCGGAGGCGACGGCAACGCGGTGTCGCCTGAACTTCCACCACATCAGCTTCCATTGAGAAGCCAGATAGATGCGCTCCTGTGCGGGCGAGAGCTTTTCGATCCGCCGCGCATCAAATGGTTCGGGATTAATATAGTGCGGAAGGGCTTCGCCAGACATTGGCAGCGTGTTCTTCGTCATTTGCTGCTGCCCCCCGATAGCCGGATTCGTGGATCGAGTATGCCAAGCAAAATATCAGAAATGAGCACGCCAATGACGGTCAAAAGCGCGAGGAACATCAGGAACGAACCGGCCAGGTACATGTCCTGAGATTGCAGCGCGCTGATCAGCAAAGGTCCGGTCGTCTCGAGGGACAACACCACGGCGACAATTTCCGCCCCCGAAATGATCTGCGGTAGAATGCCCCCGATGTCCGCAATGAAGAAATTGAGCGCCATGCGCAGCGGATATTTGCGCATCGCGCGGTATGGGCTGAGCCCCTTGGCGCGCGCGGTGGTATAATACTGCTTTTGAAGCTCATCGAGCAGGTTAGCGCGCAACGTCCTGATCATGCCGGCGGTACCAGCCGTCCCAATGACGATCACCGGAATCCAGAGATGCTCGAGGATCGAGAGGAACTTCGCCCAACTAAACGGCTGGTTGACGAATTCTGGCGCCATCAATCCACCGATCGACGTGCCGAACCAGACGTTGGCACCGTACATCATCACGAGCGCGAGCAGAAAATTGGGGGTTGCGATCCCGATCAGCCCGAGAAATGTAAGGCCGTAATCCCCCCAACTGTATTGGTGCATGGCGGAATAAATGCCGATGGGAAATGCCAGCAACCATGTGAACAGGATCGTGACGAACGAGACCAGTATGGTCAAGAACATGCGATCGCCGACAACTTTGTTGACGGACATATCGTGCTCGAACGAATAGCCGAGGTCGCCCTGTAGGAGCCCTGACACCCAGTAAAAATATCGTTCGACAGGGTGTTTGTCGTACCCATATTCTTTGCGCAGAAATTCTATTTGCTCACTGTCTGGCTTCTCACCTTGCGCCAGCAATTCTGCGACGTAACTCTCAAAATAATCACCCGGCGGCAATTCGATGATTGTAAAGACCAGGATGCTGACGAGGATCAGCGTCGGGATCATCAGCAGGATGCGGCGAACAATATAGGCGAACATGCGTTATTGACCTTTCGCCGTTGAAGCTGCCCCGGTTTTCATCGCGTAGTAGAACGTCTCCGGATTGTAGACGCCAAAGTAGGCCCCGGGATTAAAGGCAAAGATCCCGTTCGTTGGTACGTTGCGCAAGTTGGGCGCGGTCACCACCGGCTGTTTCGTCCCGTTCAGAATACCGATTGTGAAGAGATTGTTGCTATGGATCTCGAGCATCGCGTGCCAAATCCGAGTTTGATCGACCTCGGAGGTGCTCTTTTGCCAAGCCTTAAGCAGCTCCATCAGCTTGGCGACAGCCGGGAGTTCCGGTGCCACCCCTTTCTTGCCGTTCGTTTGCGCGTGCAATCCCCACTCAGGCCACTGCAGTTGCGCCTGAGAAATTGGCGCCAGGAATTCCGGGTTGGTGGCCGGGCCCGGCAACCCATTGTTATGCCCGCTCCAGACCGACATGATCGATTGGCCTGAATAGGCGCGCTTGCGGAACAGGTCCCGTTGCGTTGGCCGCGGAAACATGGCGATACCGATGCGCCGCCAACTGTCCTGGATAAGGTTGAGGACGTCGGTCTGTTCCGTACTTTCACCAGCCGTATCGAGTATGATTTCCGCGCGCCGGCCATCCGGCAAGTAGCGGATGCCGTCATAGGCGCGTTTTTCAAGACCGAGATCATCGAGCAGTTGATTGGCCTTGGCGACATCGAAGCGTGTCCACTTCTTCGCGTAGCTTTGCTTGAAGAGCGGACTGCGCGGCAACACGGTATCGGCGCTGACACGTGCGAGACCAAAGAAAATGGCCGCGTTGATTTCCGCCCGATTGATGCCCAGCGACAAAGCACGGCGCATGCGCACGTCACGCAGCAGTTTGCGCCAGGTTGGATCTTTGGTTGTCAGGTTGGGAATGATCGCCATGTGGGAGCCATTTGACTTCTCCCAAAGGTGAACCTTGACCTTGCCTTTGCGCTCGGCGGCTTTCAGGAAAGTGTAGTCATCAAACCGGAGATAGCGCGCTTGGAGATCACTATCGCCGCTCCCCGTTTTGGCTGGAATGAGCGAGCGCGAGCCAATCGACATGTGAATTTCGTTGACATACGGCAACTGGCGACCATTGGGGTCGACACGATGATAGTACGGGTTGCGCTTGAAGATGAACAGATTGGAGGGGCGTGGTGTCGTGTTGAACCATGGTGCCAGCACTGGCAAATCGGGGTTCTGAAACGTGATCGCACGCGTCATGCGCTTATGCAGTGCTTTGGGCTTCGATACACGCGCTTGCTTGACCAGGGCTGCCAATTTCGCTTTGTCGGCATAACGTGGATGAAACTGTTTGACGTAGTGGAACGGCATCGCAATCACCAGCGGCAGGGTTCCGGCCAGCGCTGACAGAAATTGCGGATTGGCTGCGTGCCACGTGTAGCGCACAGTCGTCTCGTCGATAACTTCGAACTCTGGCGGCTTGCCATCGACGCGCATCGTGCGCGGCACGCCCTTGCCGATGCGCTTGTCGTTGTAGACATCCTCCCAGACGTAGCGAAAATCTTCCGCCGTCAGGGGCTGGCCGTCGGACCATTTGTGGCCCGGACGCAGATAGAATGTAAAACGCCGTCCTTCTTCGACGTCGAATTTTTCGAGAATGTCCGGCACCAACTGGTATTTGTCGTTGTAGCAGATCAATCGCGCATAACTGTAGTAGGCGACCATACGGAGGTCTTTGGGCTTGCCCATGAGCCAGCGCATGCGCCCGCCATAATGTCCGATCGTGCCACCGAGTTTGCGGGGGTCGACAACTCTTGGCACGCGCGGCAGGCGATCGCGCATCGGCGGCAGTTCGTTGGCCGCCACGGCCTTCGCCAGATACGGCACTTCTTCCGGCGTCGTGCTGGTCGTTGAACTGCCGGCGTGCGCCGGAGCAATGCCTGCCATGACAACCGCCAGCGACGCCAAGCGCGACCATAACCTAAACTGTCCAAGGACTGGCATGCGATGCCACCT
Source organism: Hyphomicrobiaceae bacterium (assembly GCA_049116495.1). Lineage (GTDB taxonomy): Bacteria > Pseudomonadota > Alphaproteobacteria > Rhizobiales > Hyphomicrobiaceae > CAJQQK01. Next base: position 14,649 of record JAGDYV010000112.1, read on the forward strand.
GGATACGGGATCATGGCTTGCCCACTGCAACTTCATGCTTCCAACAACTCCGTCGGATCCGCGCCCGATTGGGCCAACACGCGGTGATTCTCAAAGATTTCGTGCGTAACGAGCGGTGCACCCGTTTGCTCCGGGCGGAAGGCTGCCGGCCATCCCACAGGATCAGACGCGTCATGTCCTTCCAGGATTCGAAAATCCAGTGGCCGGTCAAGATCGGGATAGGGCACGGCCTTCAACAAGGCACGGGTGTACGGATGGGTTGGCCGCTTAAACAGCGACTCGCGCGGCGCGAGTTCAACAATCCGCCCGCGTGCCATCACCGCGATTCGATCGGCCACGTAGTCGATCACCGCCAGGTTGTGCGAGATAAACAGATAGGTGAGACCCAGCTCATGGCGCAGATCATTAATGAGATTGAGAATTTGCGCCTGCACCGAAACATCAAGTGCAGATACCGGCTCATCGCAAATTAGCAGGTCCGGTGACAGAGCCAACGCCCGTGCAATGCCGATCCGTTGCCGTTGACCGCCGGAAAAGCTGTGCGGATAACGCCCCAGAAAGCGCGGGTCCAATCCAACGGCCTCCATCAACTGGACGCAACGCTCGATACGCGACTCCGGCGTACCAATCCCGGCAATCTGCAAAGGCTCCCGCAGGATATTCAGAACCGTCATGCGCGGTGATAACGAGTTCGCCGGGTCCTGGAAGACCATCTGGACGCGACGCCGCACACTTTTCAATTCGGCTTCGGGCAGCGTTGCAAGATTCAGCTCGTCGCCGTCCGCCTTTAAAAGGATTTGGCCGGAATCGGGCCGGATGGCACGCATGATCAATTTTGATAGCGTGGTCTTTCCACATCCGCTCTCGCCAACCAGACCAAGGCACTCACCGCGCATCACATCGAGCGCAATGCCATCGACGGCATTGACCGTCTCGCGTTCGTCTTTTCCAAACCAACCGCCGCCCTTCTTGGTCGTGAAACTTTTGCGCAGGTCGCGCAACTGGAGCAGTGGCGTTGGATCGCCTGATTGGACGTCAGGTTTAGGTGCCGGCTTCGCGGGCTCAGGGGCCAATTTGCGGGCGCCAGCCTCGCGGAGCGACATCAGACGTTCGCCCGGCTTCATGTCGAAATGCGGCACGGCGCCGAGCAGGGCTTTGAGATAATCATGCCCGGGTCGCCGGAAAATCTCTTCAACCGGGCCGGCTTCCATGATCTCGCCGTGGTACATGACAACGACTTCGTCGGCCATGTTGGCAACGACGCCGAGGTCGTGCGTGATCAACAGAAGGCCCATGTTCGTGTCGCGTTGCAGGCGTTTGAGCAGTGCCAGAACCTGCGCCTGGATCGTCACATCAAGTGCCGTCGTTGGTTCATCGGCAATCAGCAGGGCAGGATCGCAGATCAATGCCATCGCGATCATGGCGCGCTGACGCAGCCCGCCCGACAGCTCAAAAGCATACATGTCGAACGCACGTTTTGGGTTCTGGAACCCGACCAGGTCCAGCATCGCCTCGGTCTTCTCGCGCGCCACTTTGCGATCGACATTTTCGTGAATGGTAAGGGCTTCTGAAACCTGGTCACCAATGGTGTGCAGCGGCGAAAGAGAAGTCATCGGCTCTTGAAAGATCATCGAAATGCGCGCACCGCGGATGGCCTGCATTTCCTTTCCATTGCGCGGTATGCCGGCTAGATCCGTGTGCTGTCCGGATCTTGGATCGACAAACTCGATCGACCCGCCAGTAATCATGCCATTGTTCGGCAAAAGGCCGAGCGCGGCCTGTGTCGTCACGGATTTACCCGAGCCGCTTTCGCCGACCAACGCGACGACTTTGCCGCGGGGAACGCGAAAATTGATGCCTTGCAGCACCTCATGCGCCTGGCTCTGAAGCGTGAAGGCGACGCTAAGATCGCGAACGCGTAGAAGATCAGTGGCAGGCGCGATCGGGTCGGATGCGGACATGGGTCGGCGATGTGTCCATTGTCATTGGTGGAGCCCCATATCCTTACACTATAGACATGAGAGGCCATATACCAGCACTCTCAATGAGTTGTGCTGGCACCACCGCATGGAGTGTGAGGCAATAGACACGACCCGGGTCGGGCGGTGGACGACGATCGCTTGGCGCAGTTGAAAATCGGCGATTCGCTTTTGAGCGCACACGCGGTGACATGTCTTAATTTGATGGCGAGATCGGCCATCCGAATTGGAGGCGATGAGGGATCTCGCGGCGACGCTGACGATCAGAGGACGCACCATCTGATCAAGCTCAGGCGACGGTCGCACCTATGGCAGCCGGTCGGCGCTTTGGGAAAATTGAAAATACCTTTGCCCCGATTAACGGGCAATCAATCAACTGCGACATCGGCGATGGAAACGGTCACCTTGCCCAATCCGCGATTGCTTTCTGCCTTGTCTATCGCGTCGCGGGCGAGGATCAGGGCGCTCCAGTAAGCTCGCGTGACCAGTTCCAGCCGTGTTTCCGCGTCGACGTCGACAGCAGGCTTGACCGGCATGCCCAGCGACAGATCTTCCAACCGGGCAGCAAGCTCTTGAATTTCCAAAATATCTTTCGACTGACGATCGGCCGCAATATCGCGTTTCAATTTCTCGATGTGTCTATTCATGGTGCGCCCTTCCATTCCGCCAGTCTATAGAGCGATACGTGCAAACGGCAGGCCACGTCAGGAACAATTGGGGTGGCGCGCAATGCGGATCGCATCGGCCTCTGCCTGCCGCGCGCGGCAGGCAAGCACCGTTGCCATCAAACACCGCCGACGCTGCGGATTTTTGATACCAGGACGAGGAGCAACGGACGCACGCCGAGAAGGCCATGATGCGGAACACCCCATCAGCCGGCCCGTCAGCGCAGGCCCTGATCATCCCATCGTTAGACCGTTGGCGTCTCAAAGTGACACAGTTTGCGCGTGCAACGGCCGTCAACCGGCACGCAGGTGCCATCGCTCAACGGGTTGTCGCAAACGAAATTCGCCTTGTCTTTTATTGAATGGCGATCAGCAAGCAAATGCTCAACGGGAAAGCGCAGGCCATAATCGCCGCCACGGCGATGTCCCAACGGAATACGCGTACAATACGACTGTTCATATCGATCACACAATAACACTGACAGCATGAAATGATGACGTCAGTGATCCTCACCAATAATACCGAACACCGCCGTCGAAATTAATTGTCGGCGCAGCTGATACGATAGCGATCGGCAATATATAGTAAATGCACATAATCAAGAACGCAACACATTGCGAACGCATGTGGTAATTTTGCGCCAGATAGTCCGGCCATGATGACAACGTGGCACGCAGCACCTCCGCGTGCCAGCTGCTTCAATTGCCCGGGAAAATAGTGAGCCCAACAGGGTTCGAACCTGTGACCTACTGATTAAAAGTCAGT
>JAGDYV010000113.1:0-35958 GCA_049116495.1 Hyphomicrobiaceae bacterium
TGCCGGAGCTGCCGGACGAGAAGCGCGCACGGTTTATGAAAGATCTCGGGCTGTCCGCCTATGACGCCAGCGTGCTGGTCGCGGATAAGGAAAACGCTGACTATTTCGAAGCCGTTTCCGAGGGCCGTGATGGCAAGATGGCGGCGAATTGGGTGATCAACGAACTGTTTGGGCGGCTCAACAAGGAAGGCCTTGAGGTGGAGCAATCACCGGTGAGTGCTGCCCAGCTGGGCGAATTGATCGATCTGATCACCAGTGATGCGATTTCGGGCAAAATCGCTAAGGACGTGTTCGAGATCGTTTGGTCGGAAGGCGGCAGCCCGGCCGCAGTCGTCGAGGAGCGCGGTATGCGGCAAGTGACTGATACCGGTGCCATCGAAGCTGCTGTCGACGAAGTGATTGCCGCCAATCCGGGACAGGTCGCCAAGGCGGCTGATAACCCGAAGCTTGCCGGTTGGTTTGTCGGTCAGGTCATGAAGGCGACCGGTGGTAAGGCCAATCCGCAGGCGGTGCAGGCGTTGGTGAAGGAGAAGCTCGGGCTTTAAGGAGCCATGGCGTGCCGCTTGGAAACGTCAAACGATTGGGTGGGAGTACTGACATGATACGATTTGCGATCATACTTTCTTGCCTTCTTGCTCTGATCCTTGTCGCGGTGACGGCCTCTGCGCAGGCGCAATGTCAGGCGGAGCGTCTTGAGCAATTCCTGGAGGAACGCGCTTTCGAACTGTCGGCCGACGAGAAAATCGACCTCTATGCGGATCAATTGGTGCGATACTACGATAAGCAAAACGTCTCGCGTCGTGAGGTCCTGCGCTCAATGAAGGCTTGGGAACGGCGCTGGCCAGAGCGAATCTACAAGTTCATTTCGATCATTGAGTTCCGCCGGACGGAAGCGGGCGACGCGTGCAAGGTCAAGTTTGCCTATCGGTTCCTGGCGTATAGTCCGCCGCGCGACAAGGTAAGCGCGGGCGTTGGCACCTCAACGCTGGTGCTGGCAGATGTCGGGGATGGTGGACGGTTCAAGATCATCGGCGAAATCGGCAGCGTAAAATGCCGCGGATTGAAGAAGTTCGCGCGTAGCCGCTGCTGAGCGCCCGCAGTTCAATCGAGCATATGAACCTTGAGCGGCATGCCATCGCGGGGCCGCAGCGTGACACGACTGACCGGTTCGGGAACGTACGCGCCATCCCATTCGAATGAGGCGTGGCGCAGCAGGGTTGCCAGAATGACCTTGGCTTCGACCTGCGCGAACGACATGCCAATGCAGATCCGGGCGCCTGCGCCGAAGGGCATGAACTGTGTCCGTGGGCGATCTTTGTCGAATTCGGGCAGGAAGCGATCCGGATCGAACCGATCCGGGTCATCCCACAATTGCTCATGGCGATGCAGGCACCAGATCGGGATCGTCAGCTGATCGCCGGGATTGAAATATTCGCCGAGCAGCTCAAGCCGCTTGGTTGGTGTGCGCGCGATGACGATGACAGGCGGATAGAGCCGCATCGACTCCTTCAGCACACGATCGATGACGGTGAGTTGATCGAGATGACCGGTTGTAACGGGGCCGTCGCCGACAACATTCCGGATCTCGTCACGGGCGCGTTGCTGCCAGTCGGGCGCGCGTGCGAGGAGGTAAAGCGTCCATGTCAGTGCCTTGGCGGTTGTTTCATGGCCCGCGGCGAGCAAAGTGACGAGATTGTCGACGACCTGCTCGTCGTTCATCGTCTGGCCGGTTTCCGGATCTTCGGCACGCAGCAAACGGCCGAGCAGGTCGTCGGAATGCTCCGACATCTTGCGCCGCCGTCGGACAATCGAGAGAACCGCTTTGCGCACACGCCTGGCAGCTCGGCGGGTGCGCCACTTGTCGGGATGTGGCAGCCATCGCGGCAGGCGCAGCAGCGTATAGGCAATTTCCCACGAGGTGTGGCTGATGAATTGCTCGCCTTCACGTTTGATCATGTCGGCTTCGGCCGGTTCGCCGCCGGTCAACATGGTCCGCGCGATAATGGCAAACGTCAGGTCGACCATTTCCTTGTCAACACGCTGACTTGTACCGTTCGATGACTTGCGCCACCGATCAAGCAACTCATGCGATGCCTGAACCATCGCTGGAACATAAGTGCCAATGTCGCCCGCCCGCATGAGGGGTGCAATCGCCCGGCGCTGCCAGCGCCACGCCGCGCCGTCGGCAATCAGCACGCCGTTGCCAAGGATCGGGCCGAGGACGCGCTCCTCGACAAGGTTCTTTTTGAATCGGCCATGCTTGTCGACAAGCATGTCTTCAATGACGGCGGGATCACAGATCCATGCGACTTTGACGCGCGACGTTGGCCGGTGGACCAATACGGGGCGCTGATAAGCGCCCTTCGGCAACGTCAAGAGCGGGTTACGCACGAACGTCAGCAAAAACTCGATCGGCTTCTGCGGATCGTCAGGTGGTGTTATGGCCGGCGGATAAAGCGGGGCACTCACGGCACTCTCTTGTACGGACATGGATCAACTCCTCCGTGACAAGACAGATATGGGGATCCGTTACCTTATTCGCTAGCAGCAACCGCTTCTTTGGCACGGCCATTGCGCTGGCCGGCAAGTTTCTTGAGTTGCCGACGGACACCGGCAGTGTTCCCGGTCGGGCGTGTGACTTTCGGCCGATCGGCTTTGCGTCTGGCTTTTTTCTTTTGCGTCTCAACGTTGCGCGCGGAACGGGCGGTCATGGTCGATATGTCCTTCGATCGGTACGAGTGAGGCCACGACTGCTGGAAAAGGCGCGCGGCGCGTTGCAAATTGACCGCGATCGATAGGCCAGCTTGAACGAAATGGCAACCCGCCGTGTGCCGTCGCACGATCAATTTGTCAGAAGACAACTGAAGTTTGACGCGTCGCTGCAACGCGCAAACATGACGATAGAGGGAAATATTGTGCGGCGGCGGGTTGAATTCATCGTCGCCGACGCTCAATTATCGGCTAGCTTCAGCATTATTTGACGCGCTGTGGTTCACCTTGCTGGTGAAGTGTTCGGGCTGACAAGGCGCGGCGTGATGTCAGTTGCCAGAGCATTTACCATGGTTGCGCGGAGCCGGGTTGGATGTGCTAGAACAAGTACCTCAGATGCGCTTAGGACAATCAGGCGTGAGTGAAGTGGCTCCGCCAGACCGCAGAACGAACGGTCAAGGCACCGAACAGATGCTATGACCCTGTTTATCTAACAAATTTAGGAATGATGGGGGCCAATGCCGACCATGACAGGCATCCAGGACCAGGTGAGCGGTAGCGCCGCCGGTGGAACGATTTCCGGAAGTAAGAACGAACGTTTGCGCAATGCCGTGCATCGTCACAAGCCAATCTCGAAGAGCGGTATTCAAGAGCGCCTGTTTACATTGGTATTCTCAGGGCTCGTGTACCCGCAAATTTGGGAAGATCCGCTGATCGACCTGGAGGCGCTGGATTTGAAGGCCGACGAGCACCTGATCGCGATCGCATCCGGCGGCTGCAATGTGATGAGCTACTTGTCAGCGGCACCGGTGAAGATTACGGCAGTTGATCTCAATCCCGCGCATGTTGCGCTCAACAACCTGAAATATACTGCTCTGCGCCATTTCCCCGATTACCAGACGTTTCATAAGTTTTTTGCCGAAGCCGATGCCCGCGACAACGTGGGTGCCTACGAGACCTACATCCGGCCGCATCTTGACGACGCATCGCGTAAATACTGGGAATCTCGCAACCTGATAGGCCGTCGCCGGATCGGTTACTTCGGCTCGAACCTCTATCGTCACGGTCTACTGGGCACATTCATCGGTGCGAGCCACCTGCTGGCCCGCATGCATGGACGCAATCCGCGCAAACTGCTGGCGGCGCGTTCCATGCAGGAACAGCGGGAGATTTTCGATCGCGAACTGGCGCCGCTGTTCGAAAAGCGTCATATCCGCTGGCTGCTCAACAAGCCTTCGGCGCTATTCGGGTTGGGCATTCCACCATCACAGTTCGAAGCTTTAAAAGGCGACGAACAATATATGTCGAAAGTGTTGCTGGAACGCCTCGAACGCCTCGCCTGCGATTTCGATCTGGCTGACAATTATTTTGCCTGGCAAGCGTTCGGGAGGCGGTATTCCAGTGGCGGTTCCGGGCCGCTGCCGCCCTATCTCCAGCGCGAGAACTATGACAATCTGAAGGAGCGGATCGATGGGCTGGAGATCCAGCATCGTTCGTTTACGGAGTATCTTGAGGCGGCCGCGGATGACTCGATTGACGCGTATGTGCTGCTCGACGCGCAAGATTGGATGACCGATGAAATCCTGATCGGCCTGTGGCGCGAGATCGCGCGGACCTCACGGCCAGGCGCCCGCGTGATCTTCCGAACAGCGGGTGAAGAAAGCATCCTGCCTGGCCGGGTGCCGGAGGAGACTTTGTCCCAATTCAGTTACGACATTGAGAAATGTCGCGCATGGACAAAGCGTGACCGATCGTCGATTTACGGCGGCTTCCATCAATACATTTACAAGGCGGCGTGACCGTGAATGCCCGCGAAGGCCATAAGGATGACCATTCTGCCGCCGAGCACGGCGCGCATATGGATGGCATCTACCGCTATCAGCGCTACATCTACGATGCGACGCGCAAGTATTATCTGCTCGGCCGTGACCGGATGCTGGATGGTCTGCGGCCTCCTGAGGGGGGAACAATCCTCGAGGTTGGCTGCGGCACCGGGCGTAACCTGATCCTTGCAGCGCGGCGATATCCGCACGCGAAACTCTACGGCTTTGACATCTCGAAAGAGATGCTCGTTACTGCGCGCGCATCGATCGAACGCGCAGGGTTATCTGATCGTATCAAGGTCACCGAAGGCGATGCGACAGATTTCACGATGCTCAAGCTATTCGGCTTGCCGACCGCAGACAGGGTGTTCATTTCGTATTCGCTCTCAATGATTCCACCCTGGCAGGCGGCATTGCGTGAGGCGGTCAAGGCGTTGGCGCCGGATGGAGAGCTTCACGTCGTTGATTTCGGCCAGCAGTCAGGTTGGCCGAAGTGGTTCGAGAGACTGATGTTTGCGTGGCTCAAGAAGTTTTCCGTGTTCCCACGCGATGATCTTGAAACCGAGATGCGTGCCACCGCCGATGCTGCCGGTGCAACGCTGCGCTTCGAAACGCTTTACCGCGATTATGCGCGTCTCGGCGTCGTAACGGCTAACCCCGATCGCGCATAATGCGCTGCTTTTGGCGGTTCCAGTCGCGCTTGCGCTCGGTATCGCGCTTGTCGTGCAGTTTCTTGCCCTGGGCAACGGCAATCATCAGTTTGACGAGGCCGCGGTCGTTGAAATAGAGCCTGAGTGGCACCATCGTCATGCCCTGGCGATCGACCGCTTGCGCGATTTTTGCGATCTCTTTCTTGTGAAGCAACAGACGACGAGGACGACGCGGCGCGTGTTGGTAGAAGGGCCCTGCCTGCTGATATTCAGGGATATTGGCATTGATCAGCATGATCTCACCATTTTCGGGCGAGACGTAGCTCTCAGCGATGTTAGCCTGGCCTTCGCGCAAGGATTTGACTTCCGTGCCGGTCAATTGGATGCCGGCCTCGTAGGTGTCCTCAAGTGAAAACTCGTAGCGTGCGCGCCGGTTTTCAGCGATCAGGCCGTTCTTGTCCTTCTTTTTCTTTTTTACCGCCATGGCAGGTGATCCAGACTGGGCACTCAATTAATGAAGGCGCGTACCATAGGGAACGCGCCTCAAGAATTCCAGATATAGGTGCGGTGGACGGCCTTGATAAGGTCGGGTTGCTTATTCGGCAGCCTTGGCCGCCAGCAGACCGGCGTGCGCCATGGCATCATCGACAAGTTGTCGCGTCGTATCGGCGATCGGCACCATCGGCAACCGGGCGAAACCGTCCCCGAAACCAAGGCGTGAGCACGCGTACTTGACGGGGCCGGGACTGGTTTCGACAAACAGTGCATCATGCAGCGGCATCAGGCGGTCTTGAACTTTGAGGGCTGCTGCATAGTCGCCTTTGAGGCAGGCTTCCTGCATCTGGGCGCACAATGCCGGAGCAACGTTGGCCGTAACCGATATACAACCGATGCCGCCATGCGCATTAAAGCCGAGCGCGGTCGCATCTTCGCCCGAAAGCATCACGAAGTCCTCGCCGCAGGCGCCACGCTGTAGCGAGGCACGTGACAGATCAGCGGTGGCATCTTTGACGCCGACGACGTTCTTCAGCTTGAAGCAGCGGGCCATCGTATCGACCTGCATGTCCGAAACGGTCCGGCCCGGCACGTTGTACATGACGATCGGAATATCGACGGCGTCGCTGATCGCTTTGAAGTGCTGATAAAGGCCTTCCTGGGTCGGCTTGTTGTAGTAAGGCATCACGACCAGAGCCGCATCGGCACCGACCGACTTGGCGTGCTGGGCGAGTTCGACGGCTTCCGCGGTGGAATTCGACCCGGCGCCGGCAATGACCGGGACACGCTTGTTGGCTATTTGCACACAGATTTCAACGGCACGCCTGTGCTCGTCGTGGCTCACAGTTGGCGATTCGCCTGTCGTTCCGACAGGAACCAAGCCGTGGGACCCTTCCGCAATCTGCCATTCGACGAACCTTTCGAAAGTCGCTTCATCCAACGCCCCGTCCTTAAACGGTGTAATCAGCGCTGGGATTGAGCCCTTGAACATTTCCATCTCCCGAAGTGGCGCGGCCAAATCTGCCGATTGATTTTCGCAAAGTTTACGCACTTTGCGCTTTGCCCGCAACAACATGACGCAATTGGCAACCAGTCATTACAACTCGGCCACAGGCTCTATGCTGATCTCCAAATGTTCAACAGGCGCGCATTTTCAATCCAGAGCGCAAATGTTAAACGGCGCCAGTTCAACTCGTGACGTTGCACTTGATGGTGTGACATCACTCGGTCTGGTGCATCAACACCGGGGCCGGGCTGCCCAATCAATCTATGGAGCGCCAGCAGAATGCCTCGACAATCTAGTGTTGCGCGCACCGTGCGGCTGAACTCTTGTGCCGCGCTCGCCGGTGCTGTTTTGCTCGCGCACGCAGGGGGCGCCAAGGCGCAACAGGCCGCAACGGCGGCGGTCCTGAATGCCGGGGTTGGTCCGGCCAATCGGTCATCGAGGCCGGTTTATGCCTCTGCGAAAGAGGCGAAGATGCGCGCTGCCTTGACGGAGCACCTGCGGCCATTGCTGGACTTCAAGTTGGCTGCGCCGCAACTTGTTATGGTCCGCGATGCTCTAAAGCTGGTCAGCAAGAACAAGCTTGATGCCGTACGAACGACGATGGCAAAGGTTACGGATCCGGCAGCAATCAAATTCGTCGAATGGAAACGGCTTCTTCGCCGGGGTGCGGTCGACAGTGCGGATTACGCCAAGTTCCTGCGCGAGAACCCGAGTTGGCCGCGCCGCCGGCTCCTGCAGCAACTCTACGAGGTAAAGCTGTTGCAAGAGGGCGGCAATGCCAAACGGATGCATGCCTTTTTCACGGCGAATCCACCGGTGTCGGGTGCCGGGCTGGCCGCCTTCGCGTCTGCCGAAGCTGCGCTCGGGCGAGACAAGGCAGCAGCCAAGTTGGCGGCCCAGGCCTGGTGCCACGAGCGTATTCCGAGGAGGATCGAAGCTAACTTTTTGGCTCGGTTCAAAACGGTCTTGACACCGGCGGACCATCGTTGCCGGCTCGACCGGTTGCTGATTGCGAACCCGCGCAGCCGGTCCATTCGGCGCAGCCGGGTCAATGCGGCGACCCGTCTGCTACCACACTTGAGCGCGGCCGAACGGCAGAAAGCCTCGGCGCGCATTGAGGTGTTTGGGCGCGGGCGGGGCCTGAAGGAACTGCGCGCCATCGTCAAATCCCCACAGCTGGTCGAGGGAGATTGGGGTTTGGCGTTCCAGCGTGTTACGCGCTCGCGCAAGAACAAGGATTACGCGCACGCCTATAAAGTCTTGAAAGTCGTGCCAGGCGACCATCCAGACCACATCAATCGCGATGAGTGGTGGGCTGAGCGGAAGCGACATGCGCGCTACTGGCTCGGCAAAGGCAATGTCAAACGCGCTTACGAGATCGTGGAAGGTGTACGCCCGGAAAGTGCCAATCCAGCGAAAGAGCAGGCGTTCCTGGCGGGGTGGTTAGCGTTGATGCGGCTTAACCGACCGAAGGATGCGCGCGATCATTTCAAGCGCATGGTATCGCGGGCAGATGGGCCGCTGAGCAAATCGATGTCGGAGTTCTGGTTGGCGCTGGCTTACAAGAAGCTTGGCAACAGAAAACAGGCACTAGAGCACTACAAGGCCAGCGCTGAAATTCGCGACACGTTTCATGGCCTGCTGTCGCGACGTGCAGCATGGCCGACGTCACGCGCGATTGAGTTGCCACCAGCGAGTTTGCCATCGGCGGCCCAGGTTCAGCGCTTCCTGAGGAACGACGTGATCAAAGGATTGCTCATTGCCTATGCGGCGGGGGCACCGAGGCGGGATATTCTGGCGTTTTACAAGGCGTTCGGCAGACAGTTGAAGAGCGAAGGTGAAATGGCATTGCTCGCGCAGTTGGCGAGTGCCATTGGTGATGGTCAGGGGGAAGTGCGCACTGGAAAATCCGGTGTGGCGCGCGGATTCAATCTCTACGAGTTTGCGTATCCCGTGCACATGATTCCGTCTTACGAACCGCTTCGCACGCCGGTGGAGCCGGCCATGCTGCTGGCAATTGGCCGCCAGGAAAGCGAGTTCAATCCGAGGATCGTTTCCCGGGCGGGTGCCCGCGGAGTCCTGCAGGTCATGCCGATTACGGCCAAACATATCTGCCGCCAGTATCGCATCAAGTGCAAGTTGCAGGATCTGCTTGATGTGCCGTCCTACAACACGCGGATCGCAAGTGCTTATATCGCCGACCGGCGAGATGAGTTCGGCGGTAGTTATATCCTGACGCTGACTGGATTTAATGCCGGCCCGGGCAGGACGCGCCAGTGGTTGCGTCAGATGGGCGATCCACGCAGTCCCAACGTCAAGCCGCTTGATTGGGTCTATCGCATCCCGTTCAGAGAAACTCGGCTTTATGTGCGCAAAGTTCTCGCCAACGTGCAGATTTATCGGGCCCGGCTTGGCGAGCGCGATCCGCTGCGCCTCGATCAGGATTTGCGACGCGGGCGGAAATGATCCATTGGTTCGGTCCTTGAAGCTCTCACAGCAAGCAGAGGCAGACAGATGACCGGCTCTGATGGCACGGCGTTCGAAGAAGTCCGCATCCGAGTGCATGACGGCGTGCAGATTTATGGTCGCCGTTACCCGGCGCCGGGCTCGAAGCGCAGGCCATTGCTTTGCCTGGCTGGATTGACGCGCAATTCGCGCGATTTCCACGAACTTGCCTTGGCGCTGTCAGGTGATGGAGAGGGGGCAAGAGCCGTCTTCACGGTTGATACGCGCGGGCGTGGTCAGTCAGAGTTTGCCAAAGATTGGCGGGGCTACAGTGTGCCGACTGAAATGCTCGACGTGCAGGATTTTATGGCCTCCCAGCACCTCCACGACGCAGCCGTTCTCGGCACCTCGCGTGGTGGTCTCGTCGCCATGGTGCTGGCTGCCGTGCAGCCGTCTCTGGTCGGTACCGTAATTCTCAACGATATCGGGCCGGTTATAGAACATGTTGGTCTGCTGCGCATTTCAACGTACGTCGGCAAAGAACAACCGCCCCTGACCTGGCAACAGGCGGCGAAGAGAATGCAGGACGGGGAGAAGGACTTCTTTCCGGAGATCGAAGCCGGTGCATGGGATGGGATCGCGCGACAACGGTTCAATGAGATGAACGGAAAGCCGGCGCCCGGCTATGATCCGGAGATCAGCCGGACACTCGGTTCGGTCAGCAATGGTCCGCCACCGCCACTTTGGAAACAGTTCAATGCGCTAAATCACGCATCTTGTCTCGTATTGCGCGGCGAGTTGAGCGATCTGCTCAGTGCTGAAACGGTGACCGCAATGACCGAGCGACATCCCGACTGCCGCGCCCATACCGTGCCGCGCCAAGGTCACGCGCCACTATTGAGCGATGCGCCGACGCAGGATGTTGTACGTCAGTTTCTGATTGCCAAAGATTGAGAGTGCCGATTGGCGGCAAGTCCTGTCGATGGCGACGGCATTCGTGGACTGGCTCGCCCGTTATCATCAATCGTCGGTTTCCTGACGGCGTGAGAATTCAGTTTGGCCGCCGGCGGCAAGAATACGCGCTTGCTCAATCCAGTTCTCGCGTTCAATCCGACCCCGGAAATCAAGCTGTTGACTGACGCGGTCAACGTCCGATTGCGTCCAGGAAGCGACTTGCCCGTAGCTGCCGTAGCCCATCGCGCGCAGACGTTTTTCGATCAAAACGCCGATGCCGCGGATGCGCTTTAAGTCGTCGGTGTGTCCGCCGGCATCGACAGTGTTGGTGGCGCCAACGAGGGCTTCGGAGCGCACGGAACGCAGACCCTGCACATTGGTGCGCCCGCCTGCCGACGCCTGGGCGATCGAGGTAACGTTACTCTCGGGCGCGCGTGGCTGGTCGGTGCCGACTTCAGATTGTTTCTCGATTGGCGTGACCGGTGCGTTGGCCGTCAAGTCGGTCAGGATCACCGTGCCCTCGACAGCGGTTTCCGTGTTGCCGAGTTGGATATCATCGGCGGGCATATCGAGCCTCAGGCCTGGAATGGGTGTCTCCGATCCGACGCCGGAAATGCCGTTGATCTTGCGAGCTTGCGCGATCCAGTTTTCTCGATTGATGCGGTCCATGCCACCAAGCAGTCGGTCGATCCGCTGCTGCTCATTGACAGACCAGTCGGCGATTTGCGCGATGCGTGTCACGCCTTGCTCATGGAGGATCTTCTCGACTTCAGCGTTAATGCCGTCGATCTGCTTCAAGTCATCCGGATAGCCGCCACCATCACGCGAAATTGGCGCGCGTTGTGAGGCGACCGTTGCGGAGGCTGACGTATCCGGGATCGGCGCAGGCGGTGCGTTTGGTTTTGCCGTTGCCACAGCGCCGGCTCCTTCCACCGGCGCGGATTGGGGCGGCGGCGATGGCGATGTTTGCGGCGCGTCAGGCGGTGTTGGCACAACCGGAGCAATGGCTTCTGGCGCGACCGCAGTGTCCGCTTGTGTCGCAGCAGGTTCAGATGCTTTGAGGAGCGGCGGCGTCACCACTTCTTGAATGGGAGGAGCCGCGTTCGTCGCCGACGGTCGCGGCGCCAGTGTCGCTTGAATTCGGCGCGTATACGACGTGCTGCCAGTCTGGCTGAGCAACTGAGCCTGCTCGATCCAGTTCTCGCGGGCGATGCGGCGATCTCCAGAGATTTTACTGCCAATGCGGCGGACATCTTCGGCGGTCCAACCTGCGACCGACGCAAACGTCGTCACATCTGCTTCAGTTAGCACCGACACGTCGTCCGGCGTGATGCCTTCAATGAGCGAGAGGTCGTCCACAGTGGCCCGAAATTCTGTGGCTGCCGGCTCAATCTGCGCTGCGACGATCGCCTGACCAGCCGAACCTGACGATGCCGGTAGCGCCGATGCCGATGATGGTGCAGGTACAGGTGATGGCGCGGGGGTTGATGAGGATACCGGTTGTGCCAAGTCTTCCAGTTGGCTTTTGATCGGCGTCGATGCTGATGAGGTGCCACTTTGTATCGATGCGTCCGCCGCGGGTGGCGCCTGCTCGGCGTTGCGAGCGGTTGACTGCGCCGCGGCGGCCTGACGGGCCGCAAGTGCTGCCGCAGCGGCCGTGGCTGCGGATATCGGCGGCGTCAACGCCGTCGGTTGCGCCTGTGGCTGCGGTTCCAGTATCGGCGCTGGGGCTGGAGGTGCGGCAGGTGGAGGCGGCTCTGGCGTGGCGGCGGACGGGGCCGCCTCAGGGACAGGTTCCGGCGCAGCGGGTGCCGGCGTCACAGTCGAGGAGTGCGGTGGTACTTGGGGGGCGAGCGGCGCTGCAGTGCGTGCGGAAGCGTCGCCAAGGGGGGCAACTGTCTCATGCGTTTCGGTCGGCGGAACGATCGCCGGTGCGGTGGCGAGAGGGCTGGTGTGTGCCGGTGCAAGGGCTGCGGGCGCCGTGCCAGCAGGCGGTGTCGCATCGCGCTCTTGTCCCTCAAGCGCGCGTCCAAAGCGTTCGGACGCGGCTGCGGCCGCCGTTCCGAGCGCAACGGTGGCGGCACCACCGGACAACTTGTTCGCAGCGCCAGATTCCATAGCCACCTTGGGTGGTGGGCTGTAGCGCCGGCGCAGCCAGCAACCGAGAAACGCGCCAATGAAGTAGGCAAGCAAAAGCAGCAGCGCTGCCTGCCATAAAAATGCTGATACGCCGGACATCGTGGGAAATACCTCCGCAACGCCTGCCAGCCCCGTTTTGAGCGAGGCGGCAGATCAATGGAAATCAGTTCTTGGTCCGGCCGCAGGAAAACCACCCGACGGTGAGACCGAGGACAAAAGCGGCGGCGATGTACCAGATCAGTTTTAGAAACACATAGTCCATGATCGACTCCCTCGTATCGCAGTCGCAAGCTGCGATCGATTTAATGGCCATGCAGCGTTGCCCCACCGCGCTCAGGCCCAAAGTTGTCAACAAGCCTCTTTAGTTCGTCATCACGTCGAATTCTATTCGTCGATTGCGCGCCCGATTGGCGGCCGTGTTGTTCGAAACGCGCGGTCGTGTTTCGCCATACCCGCGCGCCACGAGTTTATCGCCTGGCAAGCCCTTGGCGATGAAGTAGTCGCGGACAGCTTCGGCGCGTCGTTTGGACAGCTCCAAATTGTCAGAGGTGCTCCCTGTCGAGTCGGTATGCCCGCTGATCTCCAACTGCAGGCCAGGACAGTTGCGATATGCCGAAATCAAATCGTCGAGCGTTGTGGTGCTGCTCTCGGTCAGATCGTTGCTGCCGACTTTGAACTGGATGTCGCCGCGGACGGCAGTTTCGTTGAGTTTCTTTTTGCAGGCTTCGGCCACTTCACGTGCTTTCGCCGCTGCTGCCGCGGCTTTGATGCGTGCGACTTCGGCGGCACGAGCGCGTGCTTCGAGTTCTGTCTTGCGACGCGCCTCGTCGGCGGCCTTGCGCAACGCAGCCGCTTCGCGGCGCTGGCGCTCCTCGGCTTCGGCGCGCGCCTTCGCTGCCGCTTCAGCAGCGCGACGCTGCACCTCTCGGAGGGAGGCGGCGCGCTTTGCCGCTTCAGCCTTTTGACGCGCCGTTTCCGCCGCTGCCGCGGCACTCTTGCGTTTGGCTTCCTGCTCCGACCAGATCATCGCGTCGGACTTGACCTCGATGATCGCCTGCCCGGTGTATCCGACGGGGATACCGCGTCCGATGCGCGACTTGACCTGGGTTGAGACAGCCGTGTCGGGCGCCACGCCATCAAGCGTCAAAACCAAGCCGTCGAGGCGGACGAGGCCGGAGCGCAATTTGGCAAGTTGCTCAAGGCCGAGCCTGACAATCTTTGTCCACTTGGCGCTGCGGCCTGGCGTGATGCGCATATTGTCGACAATTTCCCGCTTCGGGAACAGCTTCTTGGCATCAACCAGGATCGCGGCCTTAACATTGGAGTCGATGACCGCTCCGCTGAACTCAAGCCGGTTCTCGATGCTCAAGGCCTGCCATTTCAATTTCGGTTCGGGTGGTGTTTTGACATTTATCGCAATCGTGTCCTTGCACGCCCGGTTGGCGGCAGCGCGAACCTTCGCCGGCAATTCGGCCGCCACCTTTTCGTCGCGTGTCTCACCGGTCAGCCGTAGCGCAGGGCCAGATAGCTCCGCGCGCCCTTTATCGAGGCGGGCGAGACCGAGAACGCCTGCATCGGCACAGGTCAGCCAGCCAGCTGGTGCGCCGTTGGCAAACGTGAGCGCATCAACGATATCGCGTTTCGGGAAGTTTTGCTTTGCCGATGCGACGAGGCGTTGCCGACCGCGTTCATCTGGTGCGTAACCGGAAAGGCTGACTTTTTCCCCGTCGGAAGCAATCGTCGTGGTGAAAGGTGAAACGGTCGGCAGCGTTGGTTCTCGGAAAGTGACCTTGTGTGTTAGCTTGAAGGTATCCGGCAT
Organism: Hyphomicrobiaceae bacterium; assembly: GCA_049116495.1. GTDB lineage: Bacteria > Pseudomonadota > Alphaproteobacteria > Rhizobiales > Hyphomicrobiaceae > CAJQQK01. Next base: position 14,041 of record JAGDYV010000113.1, read on the forward strand.
GCCGACCTGCAGGGCCGAAGCAACCCGTTCCGATGTTATTTCCTTTTGAGCTTCACCTGAAAACGTGAATCGCTGATCTGTCATCGAGGCTTCGGCGACTTCAAGCTTCGTCATCTCGCGCAAGGCTGTCGTAATCGCTTTCAGCCAGCCCTTTGGCTCGCCGCCGGCAGCTGTCATTTTGTCAACGATTGCAGCTTTCGGAAACGCTTCCTTGGCAATCTCGACAATTTTGTCGCGCGCCTTGCCGCCGGGCACGTGGCCGTCCATTTCAACTTGATTGGCTCGGTATTTGGCACGCCAGCTGAAAGGCGACACGCGTGGTGGCAGGACCTCGTCTGCGGCGAGAATGATGCCGCTCGGCAGGCGGCGTGACACATCACCTTTTATCGTCCGGTAGGCGGTCACGCTTTCAGCTTCACCAGCGATGCCAAGCTTGGTTCCTTGCAGATCCACGCGGCCACCTTGTTTGAGCTGCATGAGCTGGCGCAGGCCGAAACTGATCCCATCAATCCAAATTCCTTCGCCAGGAACCCCACGGGCGGGCCGCATGTTGTCGCGCACTGCGTGTGCTGGAAACTGCTGCTTGGCAAACTGGAGAATTTGCCGACGCGTTTTCTCGTTAGGTACGTATCCGGTCAGATGTAGATTGTCGTCTTTTACGGCGGCGCCCCAGACGTAATTCGGGGCCTCGTCAATCAGGACGGTTTCATCCCTTACATCCCAAACGCCCCAGGTTTGACGTAAAAGCTTCAGCGCCAATTGGCGTTCGCGTTCGGAATAGGCGGCACCCGATAAGCGCCCTTCCGTGCCATCAAAACGCGCCTCGGCCCAATCAATATCAGCGCGCGCGAGTGATGACTGGGCACGGCGCTCCAAGTCATTGACAATCGGCGCGCGCTCTCCCTTGATAGCCAACCCCCAAACGAGGGCAAGTATCGGCAGGCCGAGCAACCACCCGAATACATTCCACTTCATACGGACGCGGCGCCTCTCAACTCAATGCGTAAATTTGCGATGTTACACATTTATATAGCGATCCGGGTGCCTGAGGGAAAGTGGACGAGGCCAATTATGAAGTGCTGGTCACGACGACGTGCAGGGTCTTGGGGGGAGTGTGGCTAACATGGCGCGGAACGTGATTTCCGATTTGTCCGCCGCCGGCGTAACGATGGGCACAGGCAAATTGTCAGTGCGCTACTGGTATGGATTGGTGAATGCATGGACCTGCAAGACAAAGTCGCATTGGTAACGGGCGGTAATGGCGGCCTCGGACAGCGGATATGCCATGCGCTCGCACGCTCAAGCACACACGTTGCAGTTGTGTGCGGATCGAACATTAGCCAAGCACAAGATGTCGCCGGTGAGATGCGTGGCTACGGCGTTGACAGCGATGCTTTCGCTTGTGATCTAAATCGTCCTGAACGCATCGAAGAGACAGTGGCAGACGTCGCCAATCGATTTGGTGGCATAGACATCCTCATCAATGATGCGGCGTTGAACAAGGCTATTCCCTTTCAGGACCTGGATGCACTCGATCTTGAGATCTGGAACAAGATCCTGGCTGTCAATCTGACGGCACCACTGCTGGCCTGTAAGGCGGTCGCGCCAATCATGAAGCAGCGAGGCGGAGGCCGAATCGTCAACATCACATCGGTAGCCGGTTTCGCGCCGTCTGGTTCATCGATCGCCTACGCCGTGTCAAAAGCAGGATTGAATCATCTGACGAAGTGCATGGCGGTCGCATTGGCGCCAGAAGTCCTGGTCAACGGCGTAGCGCCTGGCCTTATCGAGGGAACGCAGCTCACGTCTCGATTGCGCCCGGAAATGATCGAACGCGCAAACAGGACCGCGCTTTTGCAAAAACCGGCCGACAAAGACGATATTGCCGACCAAGTCGTGACGATGTGCCGTACCGACACGATGACGGGCCAGACTGTGATTATCGATTCCGGCCGCATTTTTAACTGAGTGACGCGCGCCGTCGACCCGGCAATAACGACGCCGGGTCGACTAGGCAAGCGTCAAGCGTCCGTCAGAACGTGAATGACACGGCTAGCCAGCAAGTCTTTGACCTTTGCCGCATATGCAGCCATGTGCGGCGCTGCGGCATGCGCTTTGAGGTCATCTTTCGTTTCCCACTTCTCGATTACCACAAAACTGTCGGGGCCGAGTGCCGTCTGGATCGGGCCCATATCCGCCGCATCTATCGTCGGGGCATATTCAACACAGCCTTTTTCAGCGTGCACTGCCGGCATATTGGCGCGGAACGCGGTCAAGACTTCCTCGCGCTTGCCGGGTTTCGTCGTAATCATTGCGACAACGTGAATCATATCGTATCCTTGGCGGGTTTGGGGGAGCCCATGCGTCTGGCTCCTTGCTGGAATGAGTTTTTGAACCTTGCCAAAAGCCAGCCGATGCCACAATCCTGCAGTGGATGATTGCCGGCGAAGCGCCGTGAACGGTGCTCCGGGCAAAAGATCTTGAGGGCCGTGGTTGTACCGGATTGGCCACACGCGCCGCGGTCGTTCGGGATCGACAACAGATTGTCGCGACCTGGTCAAGAAAAGCCGTAGAATGGGCGCAATTCAATCGGACCTGACGGCGATGATGTACTCGGATCAAAAGAAGGAAGGAATGGCTGCTTTCGTCGCGGTCATACTCTGCTTTGCATGTCTGCCGGCAAGTGCCAACTCTGTTTGTGTGACGTGCGATGGTCCGCCAAGCGTGTACTCTTGCTCGTATGCGCCGGTTGGCAACGGCGCAACGCCTAGAAAGGGCAAGCGCGCCCTACAATTTGCCTGCATTCAGGATGTCGCACGCCAATACAAGCACGCCAGCTGCAGCGTGAACCGAAATCAACTCGGTGCCTGCAATGGCGTGGTGCATATGATTTCGCAGACGCCGACGGCGCCGTCCGGTCAGGTCAACACGAACGCGCAGGTGCAACCCAAGGCGCCTGAAGTCAAAGCGCAGCGAGAACCGAAGACCGTGGTTGAAATGGCGAAGCGAACGGCCAGCGACACAAAAAAGCAGATCGATAAATCGGCACGCAGCGTATCAAATGCCGCTCGCTCGACTTGGCGTTGTGTCACAACGCTGTTTCAAAAGTGCTGAAAGCCTAGTTCTTCGATAGCCATTGTCGTGCCAGGCGTTGTGCCTTGGCAATCTCGGACCGGCTCATCTCGTCAGCAATTTCCTGGCGCAAGATCTTGGCATCACGATTGCCACGCAGGGCCGCCAAATTGAACCATTTGTGTGCGGTAATCAGATCGAGCTCGACGTCACGTCCGGCGCTGTACATCAAACCGAGTTGATACAGCGCATCCGCGCCGCCGTTTTGCGCAGATTGCTCAATATGCTCAAGAGAACCGAAATCCAGGCGGGCCACTACTATCTCCTAATATCAGGGCGACGAAACCGCTTTTGCTCAACGATAATCGCCTCAACTCGTCTTGATCATCAGCATGCCCGTGCAATTCATTATGGATGGTTAATAAGCCAATTGACCCCGTCATTTTTTGTTCATGCTGTTCTAGATATTGGTAAAACAATAAACGTCTCATAATAAGCAGTCCGTATTGGAACGGTTTCGCTGCAGGCCAGCTGAATGATTGCATTTTGGTCAACAGTTGGCATGGCTGAGAGTCCAAATTCTTGATGGTGTCATGTAAAATAGCCACTTTTCAGGTTGAACACGCTCCGTTATAGAACGGCGGCTGCCGGAATGGTTGCAAAGGCTTGTTGCGCCGAAACGGGGCCGGGGAGTCGGATATCCTAATTGCATGTCCGACGAAGAGCGTGTCAGGAATAGAATATATGACTGTTGTGCTGCGTTTTTTGATTGGCACAGTTATCGTATTTTGTTTGGCCGCCTGTAGTCCAAAGCCACTTGAAACGTCGCTGCCGAATTCTATGCGTGTGGCCTCCTTGCCCGAGACGCAAAGGCATCGACCAAAAACACTGTCATCTGATATTCTTATTGGTATTGCGATGGAGCGGGTCGTGGGAAAGCGAGGGTTTTCTATTGATGGCGGAGAACCAATCGAAAACAATTATCGGCGGTAATTACAGCGTTCGGGAGAATGCTTGCGAGTCACGACAATGCCGATAAATTTACGATCCTGCCCTGGCTTGTCGCGGCCAGGGCAGTGCTTTCGTACTACGGCGTCAAAATGGTCGAGCCGGTGGTCGCGCGACTTTCCAAGTCGCGATGGGCCTGGGCGGCCTCTGCGAGCGGATAGGTTTGGTTGACCTTGATCGAGACCGCGCCGCTCTCAACGACTTCGAACAGATCGGCTGCATTGGCCAAGAGGTCAGCGCGTTTCGCCGTGTAAGTGAAGAGCGTTGGACGCGTGACATAGAGCGAGCCCTTGCCACCAAGAATGCCAACATCGAAGTTCTTGATCGGGCCGGACGCATTGCCAAAGGTCACGAACAGACCGAGCGGTTTGAGGCAGTCGAGCGACATCGGATACGTATCCTGGCCGATCGAATCGTAGACGACATCGACACCGTTGCCGGAGGTAATGTCCTTGACGCGCTCGACAAAGTTCTCTGTCTTGTAGTTGATCACATGGGTGGCGCCGGCGGCTTTGGCCATGGCGACTTTTTCGTCCGAACCGGCCGTGCCGATGATGGTGGCGCCGAGGTGTTTGGCCCACTGGCAGGCAATCAGGCCGACGCCGCCGGCTGCCGCATGGAACAGCAATGTTGTTTCCGGGCCGACCTTATACGTCTCGCGTAGGAGATAGCGGACGGTCATGCCTTGCAGCATCATCGCGGCGGCCGATTCGTATGGGATACCATCTGTCAGTTTGACCGCGCGGTCGGCTGCCATATTGCGCTCTTCTGAGTAGCTTCCCATCGGATTGGCGTAGGCAATTCGATCGCCTTCGGCAAAATCTGCGACGTCACTGCCGACGGCAACGACTTCGCCAGCGCCTTCCATACCCATCACCGCAGGCAAATTGGGCAATGGATAGAGACCGCTACGCTGATAGGTATCGATAAAATTGAGGCCGACGGCATGGTGTTTGACCCGGATCTCGCCAGAGCCGGGTGCGCCGACGTCGACGTCCTCCCAAACAAGTTTTTCCGGACCGCCGTGCTCATGAATGCGGATTGCTTTGACCATTCTACTATGTTTCCTCACGTTTCCAGTTGCGTCATCCACAGCCGCAAAATGGATCGCCAGCAGCTGGTTGACTTGGGGCGAACATAGCTGCCTCAGTAAGCAACGTAAAAGAAACCTTTGCGCGCAGTCCGGCATCCACTTTTTGACCGTTTGAGGTTGATGGCTGCCGCATGGTGGCCTTGCGTTGGCCATATCCGGCGTGTTGGGTGGGCTCAGTGGGGTACTAAGCAAATGCAGACGATTTTTTCATGATGGGCAGATCAACCTGGCCGAGTCACCTCGGCCGAGCGGCGTCTGGCGGCATACTACTGGCTTTAACCGTAACGTTCAGTGTCGGCTGCGCGAACAATACAGCGCGAATCGAAACTCCCGTGGCGGCTGGACTCGGCTGCGTTGATGATAGCCTGGCCTGCCGCAACAAGCGCCGCGTCGCGCTTGAGGCGCTGCTCGCGGATCGCAGTCGGGCCTGGGTGCGCCAACCGGCGGACGCGGCGGCGTATGCGTCGGGCGTTCGATTGTTTGCCTTCAAGAAGCGCAAGCGAGAAATGAGTTGCACGGAACTCGCGATCGGAAAGCGCGAAGCCAAGGCAGCCCGACCGACCCTACGGGCTGCGGCGGGCCGGTTGACACCGGCGCAGATTGCGCGCGGTGCGCTGTTGGGCGATGAGGTCGGCACCGAGCTTGCGCGCGAAAGCCGCAAACGCAGATGCAAAGCTTGAACCGGTGGCAGATCTCGTTACGACAATCACAAGTTTTGCAGAGGCGCATCAAGCATGGGCGCCGCTCATCGTGCTGCTTCTGGCGTTCGGCGAGAGCATCGCATTCATTTCATTGGTGCTGCCTTTCTGGGGCATGTTGGTTGCGCTGGGTGCCATACTAGGCGGCTCGATGCTTGAGTTTGCCATGATATGGGTTGCGGCGAGCATTGGCGCAGCGCTGGGAGATTGGGTGTCATATTGGCTGGGTGCGCATTTCAAGGATCGCATAGCCGCCATTTGGCCGCTTTCGCGCTATCCCGATCTGCTTCCGAAGGGACAGGTATTCTTCGACAAATATGGTGCATGGGCGATTGTATTTGGACGGTTTTCCGGACCGTTTCGTGCCTCAGTACCGATCATTGCGGGGGCAGCCAGGATGAACCAGTGGGTGTTTCAGGTCGCGAACTGGCTTTCGGCCTTTCTATGGGCCTTTGTCCTGCTCGTGTTCGGTGACTTCATCGGCAAGATACTGACCTATATAAGCAGCTTCTTCTAAGGCAGAGAGGCTCAGCGGAGCTCATCTTTCACACAACGGAAGACGTCGTGAAACATCTCTGGCGTCAAGCGACGCGTGTTGATGTTGTAGCGCGAGCAATGGTAACTATCGAAAAGCACGAGATCATCGCCAATGTCGTGACGGGCGCCATGGGCGAACCTGTGGGCTGCCTTGCGTTTGTCGAGTGCGCTGAGGGTTGCGTCGTGCGCAACGCGTCCAAGCGCGACAATGGCACGCAATTGCTTTGCCGAATTGAGAAGTGCGATCAGATATTTCCGACACGTCTGGAGTTCGATTGAACTTGGCTTGTTGCCAGGGGGCACGCAGCGAACCGCATTGGTCACGACCGTGTCAACGAGGCGCAGTCCGTCATTGGCGTGTCCATCATAGCTGCCCTGGGCGAAATCGAACTTGAGCAATGTCGAATAGAGCAATGCCCCGGATTGGTCGCCGGTGAAAGAGCGGCCGGTTCTATTCGCGCCGCGCATGCCTGGTGCCAGACCGACAATCAGCAGTTTGGCCGCCTCAGGCTCACCAAAGGAGCGCACCGCGCCGTTGTGCCACTCGGGCTCTGATGCCACGCAGACCGCGCGGTGTTTAACCAGTCTTGCGCAGAGACCACAGTTGGCAGCGGGCTCCGAGGCCAAATCTAGATGGGTCACAGGTGCGTCAAGCCAAGCAAGCTTCGGGGGGCGACCTCGTCATCTGGTGTAGATCTTGTCCAGATCACATGCGATCGGTCGCAAGCGTTTATTGCTACTTACACGTCGTCATATTCTTCATCATCAAACCGAACCGGTTCAACCCGGGCTGGACGGTCACGTGGCGAAGCGCGCTGAACGGCCGGCCGGCCAGCGTCACGACAAATGGCATTCTCCAGGCTGGCAATTTCAATGAATTGATCGGCTTGTCGGCGCAACTCATCGGCCACCATCGGCGGTTGAGACTGCAATGTCGAAACCACGCTCACGCGCTTGCCTTGTTCTTGGATGGCAGCAACGAGCGCCCGGAAGTCACCGTCGCCGGTGAACAAAACGATATGATCCAGGCTTGGTGTCAGTCGCATTGCGTCAACGGCAAGTTCAATATCCATGTTGCCTTTGACTTTTCTGCGCCCCATGGCATCCGTAAACTCTTTCGTTGGCTTGGTTACCATCGTGTAACCGTTGTAGTCGAGCCAATCGATCAGTGGCCGGATTGACGAGTATTCCTGCTCTTCTGCAAGCGCGGTGTAATAGAGCGCGCGAACCAGCACGCCCTGGCCTTTGAAGAACCCGAGTAAGCGCTTGTAATCGATGTCGAATCCAAGCGTTTTGGCCGTTGCATATAGGTTTGCACCGTCTACGAAGAGCGCGATGCGCTCCGTCGGGTAGAATTGCATGTAAACTCCAGTTCAATAGGTAAAGTGAATGATAAAGCTTTGTTGAAATCTGCCGCCTGCAATCAGATCAAAGCCGCGTTCATCCCGATCGGGGGGACTCCGGGCGCGCCGATCAAATGGGACTCAAAAGTCAAGATGTGTAGCAGCAGAATTAGAGAAACAATTGCCACGTATTATACATAATATGTCGCTGATTGCGCTGGGCGCCAATGTTCAAGGCGCGTGGGGCCTGCCGGAACAGACGCTGGGCCTGTGCCTGGAGCGGCTCGCCAACGAGGGATTTGGTAAATTTCTCATATCACCCACTTATCGCACGAAGGCGCATGGGGCTGTGCGGCAGCCGGACTATCTCAACGTCGTTGTTCAGGCAGCCAACACCAACTCGCCCCGAGAAACCATTGCCCTCTTCAAGCGCCTCGAGCGCCTGGCCGGCCGACAGCTTCGGGCACGAAACGCTGCGCGACCGCTCGATATCGATCTGCTCGATTGCGCCGGCAAAGTCGTTAATTGGCCGGCAAAGCACCCGAGGCCGCAAGTCGTACTGCCGCATCCGCTGCTCGCCGATAGGCCTTTCGTGCTGGCACCGCTTGCTGATATAGCCCCCAATTGGCGACATCCCGTATACGGATTGACTGCCTGTCAGTTGTTTCACCGGTTAGGCGGACTCCGACAATCGCTGCATCGCCGTGAAATTTACAGGGTTGATCCAATTCGCGTTTCATGCGATTCTTAGGCGTCGTGTGTGCCGAACACGCGTTTCCTTTATTGCAACGAGACCTATTAGCCGCGTTGAACGCTGGAGCGATGCCCTATGGCCCGTGTGACCGTCGAAGATTGTGTCGATAAAGTTCCGAATCGTTTTGAGCTTGTTCTCCTCGCTGCGCACAGGGCGAGAGCCATTAGCAATGGCAGCCCGATTACGCTCGAGCGGGAAAATGACAAGAATCCGGTGGTAGCGCTGCGCGAAATCGCGGATCAGACCGTGCCGGCCGAGGATATGAAGGAAGGCTTGATCCATTCGATTCAGAAGAACGTCGAGGTTGACGAGCCGGAGGAAGGTTCAGCACCGGTTCTGATCAGCGAGCGCCGTGGCCCGATGCTTGGGCGCGACGATCAATCAACGGATACCGTTGTCGACGTGCTGACGGAAGAGCAACTCCTGCGCGGTATGGAAAGCCTAACGCCAACCGAACCATCGGCTGCCATCAGCGGTGGGTCGGGCGGTCGCGGTGGGCGCTAAGATCAGAATGCCGGCGTGACGATGGGGCCCGAAGCGGGCCCCTTTTTTTGTGCAGCAACCAAACACGAAATTGTCGAGATCAATGCCGCTTAGGATGCTGGCATGGCAGCGTTTTTCGTGGCTTAATAGGGATATGGACTTATCTCTGTCGTCTCGTCAATTGATCGACTGCCCGGAGCGCCGCTACAGCGCCGGGAAGTCGCGCGGGCACACGACATGATGCGGCAGTATGAATTGGTTGAGCGGGTTGTCGGTTACGACCCCGAAGCAGATGAGAAGCTGCTCAATCGCGCGTACGTCTACGCAATGAAGGCGCATGCGCATCAACAGCGCGCATCCGGTGATCCATACTTCTCTCATCCGCTCGAAGTCGCGGCGATCTTGACGGATCTGCATCTCGACGGCGCGACAATTGCCACCGCTTTGCTGCATGACGTGATCGAAGACACCGACGCGACGCGCGCAGAAATCGATGAATTGTTTGGTCCGGAGATTGGACAACTCGTCGATGGCTTGACGAAAATCAAGCGCATCGACCTGGTGACCAAAAAGGCCGAACAGGCAGAAAATTTTCGCAAACTGCTCATCGCGATTTCAAGTGACATCCGTGTCTTGCTCGTGAAGCTCGCGGATCGACTGCACAACATGCGGACGCTTCAGCACATGAAGCCGTCCAGCCGGGCGCGGATCTCGGAAGAGACGCTGGAGATTTATGCTCCTCTTGCGGGGCGTATGGGCATTCGATGGATTGTCGAAGAGCTGCAGGATCACGCCTTTCGCTGGTTGCACCCGGAAGCCTACGAAACGGTGACGTCACGCTTGGAGGTGCTGCGCGACCGTAACAAAGGCTTGATTGACGAGATCGGTGTTGCACTACGCGCCCGGCTCGATGAAGAGGACATTGCCTGCAAGATCGAGGCGCGTGAGAAGAAGCCCTACATGATCTGGCGTAAAATGGAGAACAGACAGATCTCTCTGGAGCAACTCTCCGACATTTATGGGTTCCGGGTCATCACTGAACAGACCAGTGATTGCTATCGGGTAGTCGGCGTCGCCCACACGACATGGCGTGCCGTGCCAGGCCGCTTCAAGGATTATATCTCGACGCCCAAGCAGAACGGTTATCAGTCTCTGCACACGACGGTAGTTGGCCCGCGCCACCAGCGCGTCGAGCTGCAGGTGCGGACCGCGGAAATGCATTCAATTGCTGAATACGGCGTTGCCTCACATCTCCTTTACAAGGAGCACGCAGCCGTCAATGGGCATATGAACGGCGAAACAGCGCACGGAAAAGCGGTCGAGGCCAAGGACATTGATCCGTACATGTGGCTGCGCCGTCTTGTTGAGACGCTGCTCGATGGACCGAACCCCGAAGAATTTCTGGAGCACACCAAGCTTGAGCTGTTTCATGACCAAGTCTTCTGTTTTTCGCCAAAGGGCCGGTTGATTGCATTGCCGAGCGGAGCGACGCCAATTGATTTTGCCTATGCCGTACACACCGACGTCGGCAATATGGCAAGTGGCGCACTGATCAATGGTCGGCAGATGCCGATGGCAACGCGGCTCAACAACGGTGATGAAGTCGAGATCTTGACCGACAAGCGGCGGACGCCGCCGTCTGCCTGGGAACGTGTGGCCGTAACAGGACGCGCACGCGCTGCAATTCGCCGCGCTGCCCGTGACGCGCTCCGCCGGCAATACGTCGAGCTCGGCCGGCGATTGACGGAAGCGCATTTCGCTCGAGTCAACCTCAGCTACTCGGACGACCAGCTTGAAGCTGCGCTGCCAAAGCTATCGGCAAAGTCCGTTGCGGAGGCATTGGTGGACGTAGGACGCGGCGAACTACCCGTGGCCGATATCCTGAAAGCGGTGGCGCCGGAAAAATCGGCACTTGTCGTGCAGCCCGCCCGCCGACCGCGCAACGCGTTCGACCATGGTCGCGGGCAGGATGGTTGGTTCAATCTGGCTCGTGTGATGGGATTGAAGTTCCGCGCCGCAAACCGAAGCAGCCGCTCCGACAATCTGCCAATTCGCGGTATGCGCCATGATCTTCCCGTACGCTTTGACGATAGCGGCGCGGTGCCGGGTGACCGGATTGTCGGCGTTCTGGTGCCGGGTGAGGGCATAAAAATCTTTCAGATTCACTCGCCCAAGCTACGTGATTTGGAAAATGCCGAGTGGATTGATGTGACGTGGGACATCGATCCGGAGCATCCCGAACGGTTCCCATCCAGCATCAGCGTTACCGTCGCGAACGAACCGGGTTCACTGGCTCAGGTGGCTCAGCTCATTGGCGAGAACGATGCGAACATTGATAACGTCCAGATGCGCGAGCGTGCTCTCGACTTTACCAAGATGAGTATCGAGATGGAGGTTTGGGACCTTGAGCATCTCAATCGTATAATAGCGGGTCTGCGCGGTCTGCAGATCGTCAGCCGGGTTGAGCGCTTGTTTGAGTGAGCACCCGTGCTGGTGGAGACGAAGGATGAAGCAAATGGTTGAAAAGCTGCCGCAAAGGCTCGGCGTTAATATCGATCACGTCGCGACGATTCGGAACGCACGAGGCGGGCGTCATCCTGACCCGGTGCGCGCAGCGCATATCGCGATCAATGCCGGTGCTGAGGGGATAACGGCGCATCTCAGAGAAGATCGTCGACATATCTCGGATGACGATATTGCCCGATTGAAGACGGAGCTGACGCGACCGCTCAACTTCGAAATGGCCGCGACCGACGAGATGCTGGCGATCGCATTGCGACACCAACCTCATGCCTGCTGTTTGGTGCCTGAACGGCGAGAAGAGCGCACAACTGAAGGCGGCCTGGACGTGGCCGGGCAAAAGAATTCGCTAGCGCATGTTGTCGGATCGCTCAAAGGGGCCGGATCGAGAGTGTCATTGTTCATCGAGGCGGACCCCGTGCAGTTAGATGCAGCACGCGATCTCGGCGCGGATATTGTTGAATTGCATACAGGGCGCTATTGCGACCTTGTTCTTGAGGGCGAGGCCGCTGCCGATGCGGAGTTAGAGCGCCTGCGTGTGGGTGCAAGTCATGCGGCTGGGCTAGGATTGGAAGTGCATGCCGGGCATGGTCTGACTTTCAATACAGTTAAGGCCGTTGCAGCCATTCCCGAAGTGGTTGAACTGAACATAGGTCACTTCCTGATCGGGGAGGGTATCTTCGTCGGCCTCGATCGTGCTGTTGCCCAGATGCGAGCCCTGATGGATGAAGCAAGGGGCACGGTGATCTTACATCGTACTGACCAGCAAGTTGCCGGAGCACTGGGATGATTCTGGGGATCGGCAATGACATGGTCGACATCCGACGCATTGAGGGATCGTTGGATCGTTTCGGGGATCGTTTCCTCAATCGGGTCTTCACGCAGACGGAGAGGGCCCGTTCCGAGCGCAAGGCGATGCGTGCAGCGTCCTATGCCAAGCGATTTGCCGCGAAGGAAGCCTGCTCCAAAGCTCTGGGGACCGGACTGCGACGGGGTGTTTTCTGGCGCGACATGGGCGTCGTCAATATGACGTCTGGTCGACCAACGATGGTGCTGACAGGGGGAGCTGAGGCCCAATTGCAACGCATTACACCGGAAGGATATCAACCACAGATTGATTTGACACTAACGGATGATTTTCCATGGGCGCAGGCTATCGTGATCATTTCCGGGGCGCCGACGGTATCGGTTGAGAGTTAGATCGGTTTTTGCAGATCATTTTGGACTATTGGTGGGAATTTTTGACGGTTGCGTGGTTTGCGCCGGCGGGCGTTAGCCGCTATAGCGGGCGTTCGGGTTGATCAGCTGAGCTGTGGTTGCCTTACAACAGACAGGTGGCCTAGGTGTGCGGTCTCAATTTTGGTGCTTTGTCGCAATCTAATTCTGCCAACAGGCTCTGCAGTCGTGTCGGGACAACAGGTCAAGGATTTTAACCATGGCGCCGCCCACGCATAAGAACGCGTTCGAAGACAATGGAGTTCGACGGAATTGTGGCTGATCGTCTCCAGGAGTAGGGAATGAGCATCGAAAGCGATTCAAAAACCGACAGCGTTAACGGTCTGTGGGAGACCGGGAAGATTATTGTCCAGGCCTTGATTCTGGCGATGATCGTGCGCGTCTTTTTCTATCAGCCGTTCAACATTCCGTCCGGGTCAATGAAGGATACGCTGCTGGTTGGCGACTATCTGTTTGTTTCGAAGCTTTCCTACGGTTACAGCCGCTACTCATTCCCTTGGGGCCCGCCACTGTTCAAGGGACGGGTTTTTGCAAGCAAACCGAAACGCGGTGACGTCGCTGTTTTCAAGCTGCCGCGGGACAATTCGACGGATTACATCAAGCGGGTTATTGGCCTGCCTGGTGATGAGATCCAGATGAAGAGCGGCGTCCTCCACATCAACGGCAAGCGCATACCGAAGCGCCGTGTTGGAAACTTTGTCGCTCGCAGAGAAAACGGCTTGACGTATCGAATACCGAAGTTTGAGGAGACGCTGCCAAATGGTGTGAAGTATCATGTGCTCGACGCAGAGCCCAACGCACCGTTTGACAACACGCGCGTCTTTAAGGTCCCGCCCGGGCATTACTTCATGATGGGCGACAATCGAGATAATTCTACCGACAGCCGCGCCCAGTGGGGTGTCGGGTTCGTTCCCTATCAGAACTTCGTCGGACGTGCGGAAATCATCTTCTTCTCCGGCGCATTCGATGAGCCGGATGCGTTTCGAATTTTGACGCCATGGCGTTGGCCGTTTGATATTCGCTGGGGCCGATTCTTCAATCTGGTGCGCTAGAGCGTGGCGCGTGCACGGAAGTATGCGGATCTTGAATCTGCCTTGGGCCACCGGTTCAAAGACCGCAAATTGCTCGAACGTGCGCTCACTCATGCCAGCGTGCGCTCTGTATCGGCCAAGCGCAAAGACAACGAACGTCTCGAGTTTTTGGGCGACCGGGTGCTGGGCCTAGCTGTTGCTGAGATGTTGCATGGCGCGTTGCCGGACCATCAAGAAGGCGAATTGGCACGCTACTTCAACCGTCTTGTGCGCGGTGCAACATGTGCAGCGGTGGGGCGTGAGGTTGGAATTGGCGAACACCTCATTCTCTCCGATAGTGAAGCGAACGGCGGTGGTCGCGACAAGGATACTATCCTCGCGGACGCGGTTGAGGCGGTGCTCGGAGCCGTGTTCATTGATGGTGGCTTTGAAGCAGGAAGCGAGGCGGTCCGTCGCCTCTGGGGCGACCGTTTTCAATTGACGGCCATCTCGTTCATCGATGCGAAGTCCGCATTGCAAGAATGGGCGCAAGGTAGCGGTCGACCGTTGCCCAAGTACGTTGAGATCTCGCGCGATGGTCCAGATCATGCGCCACGGTTTCTTTCCGAGGTGCGGATAAAAGGGGTTGAACCAGCGCAGGGCAGTGGGGCCTCGAAGCGCCATGCTGAGCAGGCTGCGGCCAGCACGCTCCTCCTCAGAGAGGGCGTGTGGGACAAGGAGAGCAAGTGATCGATACGGATGACGATACGGTTGAGCCGGCACCGGAACCGCGCTGCGGGTTCGTCGCGATCATTGGTGCTCCCAATGCGGGTAAATCGACGTTGGTCAATCAACTCGTCGGGACGAAGGTGACCATCGTCAGTCGCAAGGTGCAAACGACCCGAACGCCCGTGCGCGGGATTGTCATGGCCGGCCAGAGCCAGCTAATTTTGATTGATACGCCGGGCATATTCGAACCCCGACGGCGACTGGATCGCGCGATGGTTGGCGCCGCTTGGGGTGGGGCAGGGGACGCCGACGCGGTTGTGTTGTTGATTGATGCGGTGCGCGGCATCGACGGCGACGTCCGGCGCATCATTGACAAACTGAAGGAAACCGACGCTCGGCCAATCATTGCGCTGAACAAGGTCGACCGCCTGCCTGACAAGGCCGACCTTCTGCCACTGGCAACAACACTCACGGATGAACTCGATCCGGCTGGCGTTTTCTTTATCGCGGCGATCAACGGCAACGGTGTTGAAGACCTGAAGCAGGCGCTTGGCGAGGCGATGCCGGTGGGTCCGTGGCATTACCCAGAGGATGACGTCACAGATCTGCCGTTGCGCATGCTCGCAGCGGAATTGACCCGCGAAAAGATATACGACCGCCTGCATCAGGAATTGCCTTACTCGATTACCGTAGAGACCACCGATTGGAAGGAGCTTCGAAACAAATCCGTGCGCATCGAGCAAACGATTTTTGTTGAGCGGGAGAGTCAGAAAAAGATTGTCGTTGGCAAAGGCGGTGAGGCGATCAAGCAGGTCTCTGCGGAGACACGGGCCGAACTGGCCGATATTGTCGGTGAGCCAGTTCATCTTTTCCTGTTCGTGAAAGTTCGCGAGAACTGGGCGGATGATCCGGCTCGATATCGCGAAATGGGCCTTGAGTTTCCGAAAGGTTAGGCAAAGTGGACGGGGACGACCGATGCGCCGGGTAAAAAATATCTAGCATGCCGGCGCTGGCACGCACCTTGGACAAAGTATGGAATGGGTTGACGAAGCATTGATATTGTCAGTGCGGCCACACGGTGAGACAGCAGCGCTTGCCGAACTGCTGACCCGCGAGCATGGCCGCTATCTCGCCATGGTGCATGGTGGCCGATCTCGCAAGAACCGACCCGTGCTCCAGATCGGCAACCACGTTGATGTCACGTGGAAGGCACGACTTCCAGAGCAACTGGGGCACGCAAGTGTTGCAACGCGACGGGGCTTTGCGGCTGAGGCGATGAATGACCGCTTGTCGCTTTGTGCCCTGACATCGCTTTGTGGCTTGGCGCGACTGCTGGCAGAGCGGGATCCACATCCAAGCCTGTTTGAGGTTTCGTTGTTTGTGCTGGGTTTCCTTGATGATGCGACGGTTTGGCCGGCGCTCTATGTGCGTTGGGAGATGGCGCTGCTCGACGAACTGGGGTTCGGACTCGATTTGTCAGCCTGCGCGGTAAGCGGGGCGACGCAAGACCTCGCCTATGTCTCACCGAATACCGGGCGCGCCGTGTCACGCGAAGCGGCCGCGCCGTACGTGGATCGGTTGCTGGTGTTGCCGCCGTTTATGCTAAGCGGCCGCCGCGGCGCGGTGACGGGCGACGACATGCTGAACGGCCTCAAACTCACAGGGCATTTCCTTGAGCATCGCGTGCTCGGACCTCGCGAACAAGCCATGCCGGAGGGCCGCGCGCAGCTGCCGCAACTGCTTGCGCGCGAGGTCAGCTGAGACGATGGCGCTAATTCACGCGCGGATAATGCTCGACAACGAGATTACCGGTGCGACTTGCGCGGACAACAAACAAATCTCCGTCGCGGGTCGCAAATTCAGCGCGGCCACTACGTTGTCGATTGGCTTGACGTACGCGTTCGAAGCGCAGGCTCGCTGGATTACACTCTGTGTGCTGAACTTCTGTCCGGGGTGGCAATTCATGATGGCGGCCGGATTGCGAGTAGCCGACACGCTTTGCCGCCATGTTTCGGATTGTGAAGCGGTACTGCAGGGCCTTCGGCCGACCGAACAATTGTACCGACAGATAGCGGTGCTCTTTGGTGGCCTTGATAACACCGACGCCAATTTCCGTGACAAACGGATCAACCATGGCCTTCCGGTGCGGTGGCGAGTTCTTCCAACCTTCGACGGCGCCACGGGCAAGCTGGCGTGCGCGGAAGCCACGCGAATCGACGTTGAGCGCAAGATTCTCGGCAATACGGCAGTGCCTGTAGCCAACGGCTTTGGTGCGGTCAGCCGGTCGACGGCCATCGGCAGTGTGTGAAAACTTGCCAGTGCGTGCAAGATAGGACGCAAATTTGCGTGCTGCTTGGTCCAGAGTTCGATTGCGCTTCAATTCCGAAAGGCGACTTTGCCGCCGAAAATCGTTCGTCATCTCGATAATGGCGATCTCAACATTAGGCAGATCCGGAGTCACGTTCGAGCCAACCCTTCGTGTTTCATAGTCAAATATCCGATGCTCCCTTGAATGTACCAATTGTAAGCGGATGGCGGCGGCAGAAATGAGGAAAAAGTGGTTAAGTCATCGTGATTGGATCATTCAAAACTGTGAAGTGGCGCAAGTACAACTTGTGCGGCAATGGGGCGCGCCGCCGGGAATTGTGGATGCCCGCACGGTTGAACGCCGCTGTGGCGATTGCGTTATTGAGTGATCGGCAAAGCTCGGGTAACCGAGAGGCATGAGCGAAAAACCGATTCTTCCCGGCGGCGGCCCGATCGAGCCCGTCAAACTTCGCGATGCACTTGAAGAGCGCTACTTGGCGTATGCGTTGTCGACGATTATGCATCGCGCGCTGCCGGATGTGCGCGATGGATTGAAGCCTGTGCATCGGCGCATCCTCTTTGCGATGCGAGAACTGCGGCTCAATCCGGATCAGGCCTACAAGAAATGCGCGCGCATTGTCGGCGACGTGATGGGCAAATTCCATCCACATGGTGACCAGGCGATATATGACGCGCTGGTGCGTTTGGCGCAGGAGTTTGCGGTACGCTACCCGCTGATCGATGGCCAGGGGAATTTCGGCAACATCGACGGCGACAATCCAGCGGCCATGCGGTACACGGAAGCGCGCATGGAGCAGATCGCGCTCGCGCTGCTCGATGGGATTGACGAGGACACGGTTGATTTTCGCGAGACGTATGACGGCGAAAACCAGGAACCGGTAGTCCTGCCGGCGTCGTTTCCAAATTTGCTGGCCAATGGATCGTCGGGGATTGCCGTTGGCATGGCAACGAACATTCCACCGCACAATCTTGATGAGCTTTGCAACGCATTGCTTCACCTCATCAAGCATCCAAATGCCCGCATCGAGAAGTTGATCGAATTCATACCCGGACCTGACTTTCCGACGGGTGGTGTCCTGGTCGAATCGGCCGAAAATATTCTCGAAGCCTATAAGACCGGACGAGGTGGGTTCCGGTTGCGAGCGAAGTGGCACCGCGAAGATACCGGGCGCGGCATGTACCAGATTGTCATCACCGAAATTCCGTATCAGGTGCAAAAGTCGAAATTGGTCGAAAAGCTCGCCGATTTGATCACGGAGCGCCGGTTGCCGTTGATCGGTGACGTGCGTGATGAAAGTGCCGAAGAGATTCGCCTGGTCATTGAACCGAAGAACCGCACGATCGACGAGACAATCATGATGGAGAGCTTGTGCAAGCTGTCCGAACTCGAAGTGCGCTTCGGGTTGAATATGAACGTGTTGTCAGGAGGCCAGATTCCGAATGTATTGAACCTTCGCGACGTGCTCTGGCAGTGGCTGGAACACCGGATCGAGGTTTTGGTACGCCGGTCGGAGAATCGGTTGAAAAAGATCGAGCATCGCCTTGAAGTGCTCGACGGTTATTTGATCGCGTTCCTCAACATCGATGAAGTGATCCGCATTATACGCTTCGAAGATGAGCCGAAGCAGACGCTGATGAAGCGTTTCAAGCTGTCCGACGTGCAGGCGGAAGCCATCCTGAACCTGCGTTTGCGGGCGTTGTCGAAGCTTGAAGAAGTCCAGATAAAGGCAGAGCACGAGCGCCTGTCGGCCGAGAAGCTCGATATCGAAGCACTGCTTGCCTCTGAAGCCAAGCAGTGGTCCGCGGTTGCCGGTGAGGTGCTCGATGTGCGCAAAGCGTATTCCAAAGAAACCGAGCTTGGTGCACGGCGCACCGAGCTTGCCGAAGCCCCCGAGATTGAGATCGATCTCGAACAGGCCATGATTGAGCGTGAGCCGATCACGATTATTCTCTCGGCCAAAGGCTGGGTGCGGGCTTTGAAAGGCCATCAGGAGGATCTTTCGAAGGTCGATTTCAAGCAGGGTGATAAATTGAAGTGCGCGCTGCATGCGCAAACCACCGACCGCATTCTCGCGTTCACAACCAACGGTAAGTTCTTCACGTTGACCGGCGATCAACTGCCTGGCGGACGCGGTCACGGTGAACCGCTGCGCCTGATGATCGATCTTGAGGAGAACCATGAGGTGGTTGAGTTTTTCGTCCACAAACCTGGTCGGAAGCTGCTCGTCGCATCCACCGCCGGATATGGATTTGTGGTGCCGGAAGACGATGTCACGGCATCGACGCGTAAGGGTAAGCAAGTTCTCAATGTGTCCGAACCGGATGAAGCCAAACGATGTATACCGGTTGATGGTAATATGGTCGCCGTCGTCGGGGATAACCGCAAATTGATTGTGTTCGGCCTCGACGAGGTCAACGAAATGACGCGCGGCAAGGGGGTTATTTTGCAGCGCCTCAAAAATTCGGCGCTGTCGGATGTGCGCGTGTTCGATGCCGGCACGGGCCTGACGTGGCTGGATGGCGCTAGCCGAACCTTCACGGTGTCGCTCGCCGACTTGGAAGAATGGCACGGCGTGCGAGCACAGGCTGGCAAGATTGTGCCGCGCGGTTTCCCGCGGTCCAATAAATTCGGCCCGGCGTTTGACGGCTAAGCGACAACGATTTGCATTACCGCAATTCCGTCAGACTACGGCCTGAGTTTCGGCACGGTGTTGCCCTTGAGTGGCGCTTCGTTATCAAGCGTCAACACTGCCGAGGGCCGATAGAGTGCAATCAAATGCCTGCGCGCGTCAGCGAACGCAGATCGCCTCCGTTCGTGGCGCTCCAGATCTTGGTCTCATCGGCGCGACCTGTTTGTTGGCTCTTGTTGGGTTGTCATCGGCTGATGCGGCAGGCGCGACGTCGGTTGATGCGACGCCGATCCTCGAACGGCATACCGGTCTAAAAAGAGATCTCGTTTCCGGGCAACCGCGGCGAGAAGATGATCAAGTCGTGGTCGACGGGTGGCCGATGTATCGTACAGAGCGCGGTCAGCAGGCGTTCAACCAGGCGATGGCGACTCTCAAGGCGACCGATAGCACCTCACCATCAGCAGAGCTGTTTCGGGGCTGCGAACGTTTGCGTTGCAACGTGACGTTGCCACAGTTGACCCGCGGCGGCTGGATTCCGGCTGGCCGGCTCTGGGTGTCGCCGAACGAATACGTGCTGATCGTGCATAGCCCTCGGCGCAGCAAGACAGATCCCGGTCGCCGCCGCGCGCGCCGCGCGATGCGTTACTTCGTGTTCCATGAGTTCCATAACTCGACCGGCAATACCGATGTCTTCGATACGATATCCGCCCATCGCCGTTCAGTGTTTGTGCCCTTTTATCTCGGAAAACCAGGTCGAGATGCCAAGGGGCACAACTATGTCATCGCGGTGCAGACGGCGCCGCACGACATTGTCAGTCGCCATGCGCGGGTATTCGGCAGTGCCGGCCCCGGTATCGAAGTGGCTAAGAACCGCCGCGATCACCTTCATCGCCTGCAAGCAGAAGCTGGGATCCTGGTCGCAACGATCGTGAAGCGTGCGGTGCCGCACTTGCGCATGGTGCGCCACCGCGGCACGGAAGGACGGCCGATGTTACGGTCCTATCAGCGTCAGGTCGCAGCTTGGAAGCGTGCGCGCGGACGGCCGCGTTTAAGATTGCCGTTTGTCGCTGCCAATGATCATGCCGTCGCGAGTTCGAAAGGGCGCCTGGCAGAGCTGATCGTTCATGCCGGGCCGGTACGCTCAATGCCGTCAGCACTGGGTCATCCGACAACCTTGCTGGCGGGGATACCGCAACTTGTCTCAGCCCCTCGCCTGGTGCGCATTATGCGTCAGCCGATCATGACGATGGATAAGCTTGTGCAGCGTGTGTTGCGCCCGCCCGTACCACCCAAACCACAACCGGCCTGCCGCAACGCACCGGGGTTCATCTGCAGGTAGCCCTTGATCGCGCAGGGTCGGCGATCTACTCGACCCGCTCCCAGCCATTGGCGCCAAGGCGTTCCTGTGGTGCAAACCGCGTCTTGTAGCGCATCTTCCGGCTGCCGTTGATCCAATAGCCAAGATAGACATACGGCAGGCCGAGTGATCGCGCGTACTCGATGTGCTCGAGGATGATGTGCGAGCCGAGGCTGCGTTCAGCTTGATCGACGTCGTAGAAGCTGTAGACCATCGAGATGCCGTCGGAGAGACGGTCGCAAAGCGCAACACCGTAGAGCGGGCCGGCGAGGTCCGGCGCGCCATCGGGGCGACGTGGCTCCAACGGGCGGCGCAGACGGTACTCAGTGACGAAGGTGTTGACGACCGAGTCTTCAACCATTTGCGCATAGTCGAGCACGGACATATCCGCCATGCCGCCGTCGCCATGGCGGACGTCGATGTAATCGCGGAACAAGCTGAATTGTTCGGAGCTTGGTCGTGGCAGGTGGCGGCTGGCCTCCATGTCACGGTTGGCCGCGGTCACCCGTTTCATGTTTTTCGATGGCTTGAACTCATCGACGAGAACACGAACGGAGACGCAAGCCTGACAGCCTTCGCAGTAGGGCGTGTAAGCGATGTTCTGGCTGCGCCGGAAGCCGCCTTTGAGGAGATTATCAACCAGCGTTGGTGGCTTGTCGTGCGTGAGGTGCGTGAAGAGCTTGCGCTCAAGCCGCCCCGGCAGATAGGGGCACGGTTGCGCCGACGTGACGTAGAACTCAGGGAAGTTCTTTTGTTGCTCAGACATGATGTGCGCTCACGGCCGTTGTTCGCCCCGCCCGGACAAGATCGCGGTACACGATGGGTCTTCGCCTCATGGTATCATGCATCCTGTCAACCGGATTGTCGTGCCAACCTAAAATCTTGCTTCAAGCCAGCAGCGCGCGCGCGGCGCGCGGCGCAAAGTAGGTGAGAATGCCGGCACAGCCCGCGCGTTTGAAGCCGATCAGGCTCTCAAGCATGACGCGATCGCCGTCGAGCCAGCCGTTGCGCGCGGCACCTTCGAGCATCGCGTATTCACCGGAGACCTGATAGGCAAAGGTTGGCACCGCAAAGGTGTCATGCACGCGTCGAATGATATCGAGATAGGGCATGCCGGGCT
>JAGDYV010000114.1:0-21366 GCA_049116495.1 Hyphomicrobiaceae bacterium
CACGGGGCGGCAGCCAGCCGCTTAAAAATAAACTAGGATGCGGTTGCGTTGTCGCCCCGTACCCCTGAGGTGGGACTGCTCGGTTGTCAAAACGCGCCACATAACTTGTATAAGCACTTCTGGGCATTGACCTCGAACCGATTGATCATAGCAGATGCGCTCAGCTGACTGCCGCTGCCTGCTCGTCAACCTTGCGGCGCAACCAGTTTGCTGCCGTCCGCGCCTCGCCGAAGCGCATGCCGACCTGCTTGACCGTGTTGAGATAGACCAGCCATCCGCTGTAGTGGCGTTGCACAGCGATCTCGTGGCCGCGGTAAGACATCGACCAGAAGTCGGCCGGTGCCAATGATGACTTTGCGTTCGTGCTCATAATCTGCTCCTGGATGAGGTTCAACTCTACAATCGTGTTGCAGAGCAAATTAGTTGCCGATACCGCCCTCAGCAGTGAAGCGCCTCACAACCCATCGGTTTTCGCAAGGACGCCCAGGCTCTCGACTTTCGCTGAAGCAATGATGACTATGACGAAGCTTCCGTCCGATCCAGAGCGACCGGAACCGCACCGAGACCATCCAAGAGTTCCCCATGTCCAACGATCCCAAACTGACGATCCAAAAAATCTGGCGTACAGGCCCGCCAAGGCGCTGCAATCATTCAAAGGACCATCGCCTGACAACCAGATGTTCGGGCAGCCCAAGATCAAATGGGACGGCTGAAACATGAGCAAAAAGAAACTCTTTGCCGGCGGCCAGGTGTTCAACGGCGAAACGCGCACCTTTGAGGCCCGCGACATCCTCGTTGGCAATGGCCATATCGAGCAACTCGCCCCGTCAATAGCGCTCGGTCCTGGTATCGATTTGATCGATATCAGCGGCCGCCTCGCCAGCCCGGGTCTGATCGACTTTCACATGCACGCCTTTCGCTACGGCCACTTCCTCAGCGTCGATGTTGACGACGTTGCACCAGGCTCAGGCACCACCACCTTCATTGACGCCGGCTCGTCTGGCTCATTGCATTTTCTGGCGTTCCGCGAATACGTAGTCAAACCAGCTAATGCCAATATTCTGGCTTTCCTCAACATCTCGGCAATCGGTCAGACAACCGACGGCGTTGCTGGCCTCGGATTTCACGACAATGATGACGAACGCCTGCTTCACATACCTTCAGCGCATGAGACAATCGAAAAGAACCGCGACATCATCGTTGGCATCAAGGTGCGCGCCTATACAGGCCTGCCCAACCTGCGGGCGATGCAGCGGGCCCGAGAGCTGGCGGATCTCGTCAACCTGCCAATCATGGTGCACACCGCCCCTGCCCCACCAACCTTCGAGGACGTCGTATCCTTCTTGCGGCCGGGAGATATTATCACCCACCCCTATCATGGCGGTACCACCAACATCCTCAATGACGCAGGCGATATCCGACCGGAATACCTTGCGGCACGTGAACGCGGGATCGAGGTAGATCTCGGCCTTGATCGTTTTCACGGGCTCTTGCCGATCATGCAGGCATGTGTTGCGCAGGGCTATCTTCCCGACTACATCAGCACCGACCTTACGACAACCAACCGTCATACCGTCGTCTTCGACATGCCAACGACCATGTCGAAATTGATGGCATGCGGGATGTCGCTTGAAGAGGTCTTCGCACGTTCGACGATCGATCCCGCCCGCAAACTCGGTCATGAGGCGCGCATCGGCATTCTCCGCGAGGGCGCGCCTGCCGACATTGCAATATTCCAACGTCAGGACGGTGACTTCACGTTCCATGACTATGACGGCAATACGATCCACGCCAACCAACGGCTTGTCGCCGAACAAACCTATCGTCACGGCGAACGCATGGTCGCCCCCGATCGCGTAACCGAAGTCCCTGATTTCTTGAACATGGACAACCCATGGACCAATTATGATTGAGCTTTGAGCCTCCGGCATCGCATTTCCGGTCGCCTCAACGCTTTTCAAGACTCCAAATGACGCCAACAGAGATCAACGCTATGAACGACGACACACAAAGCGAAACCACACAACAACCGTTCCAGGCCGAAGTCGCCCAGCTTCTCAAGCTCATGGTTCACTCCGTCTATTCCGAGACGGAGATTTTCCTGCGCGAACTGATTTCGAACGCATCCGACGCCTGCGACAAGCTGCGTTATGAAGCGATCTCGGATTCCACACTGCTCGGCGAAGCCGGTCCGCCAACGATCCGCATTATCCCCGACAAGAACTCTGGCATCCTGACGATTTCTGATACCGGCATCGGCATGTCACGTGAAGAACTGATCGAGAACCTCGGCACGATTGCGCGATCCGGCACCAAGGCATTCGTTGAACAGCTCACCGAGGCCAAGGATGGCACCGGGTTGATCGGCCAGTTCGGTGTCGGCTTCTACTCTGCCTTCATGGTCGCCGATAAAATCGAAGTCGTGAGCCGGCGCGCCGGCAGCGAAGAGGCGTGGGTGTGGACATCGGCGGGAGATGTTGGCTTTGACATAACGCCCGCGAACGATAATCAGGCGCAGGCGGTACAACGCGGCACCGTCATCAAGCTGCATCTCAAATCCGACGCCCATGACTACCTCGAAGTGCACACGATCGAACGCATCGTGCGGCTATATTCAGATCACATCCAGTTTCCAATTGAACTCGTCGTTGCCGACAGCGAAGAAAAAGAAGATGACGCCAAGCAAATCAACACGGCAAGCGCCATCTGGCAGCGCCCCAAATCCGAATTGAAGGACGAGGACTATGCCGAAGCGTACCGCACGGTTGCCCATGCCTTCGATGAACCTGCCGTCACACTTCACTACAAGGCCGAAGGCCGCCAGTCCTATGCCGTGCTTCTCTTCGTCCCGTCGCAACGTCCGTTCGATCTCTTCGATCAGGGTCGCAAGGGGCTTGTAAAACTCTATGTACGGCGCGTGTACATCACTGACGACGCCGAACTCCTACCAGCCTACCTGCGGTTCGTACGGGGCGTCATCGACAGTGAAGACTTGCCCCTCAATGTCTCGCGCGAGATGCTCCAGAACAATCCGCACGTCGCCGCGATCCGCAGTGCGGTTACTGGCCGGGTACTCACCGAACTGGAACGACTGGCGGAGAAGGACAATGACACGTTTGCCAAAGTCTGGGAGACGTTCGGTGCGGTGATCAAGGAAGGCATTTACGAGGACGGCGAACGTCGCGAACGCCTGCTCAGCCTTTCACGATTTGCGTCCAGCGCATCCGACACACAACGCTCTTTGAAGGAATACGCAGCAGATCTGAGGCCAAATCAGACGGAGATCTACTATTTGCTCGGTGACAATGCCGATCAGCTCAAATCAAACCCCGTGCTGGAGGCAGCCAAAGCACGCGGTCTTGAAGTGCTTTTCCTGACCGATCACGTCGACGCCTTCTGGACAACCGTCCAACTCGACTATGAAGGTAAGCCTCTCAAATCCCTCAGCCAGGGTGACGTGAATTTCGACCTGGTCCCGCTCCTCGACGAAAAAGCCGCCGAACAGGGAACCGAAAAGCAAGCCAACGCGGTTGATGACGCCGTGGTGCTGACAGCCGTCAAGGCAACCCTTGAGGAGAAAGTTTCAGACGTCCGCGCATCAAAACGCCTGACCGACAGCCCGGCCTGTCTTGTCGCTGACCAAAAGGGTCCGGACCGGCGTCTCGAACGCATCCTCGCCCCTGGCAACCAAATGCCGGCATCGCTGCCGGTTCTTGAACTAAATATGAACCATCGTCTTGTCCGAGCCATCGCCGACGCCAAATCTGTTGGCAACGAGGGAGATGTCACGGATCTTGCCAGTTTGCTGCTCGATCAGGCACAAATCCTGGACGGTGAAGTTCCCAAAGATCCGGCCGCATTCGCTGAGCGGTTGAACCGCCTTATTGAACGCGGTCTGCCTACGGTCACGAGTGACACCGAAAGCTCGAAGCCCGATAGCGTGTAACCGCCGACTCAAAATTGTTGTGGGCCTATTCAATAGTGCTTTGACGGCCGTTCGGTTACCATTTGGCATAGAGTCAGCCCACCACACTTTTGAACCTTGGAAACGCCTCCCATGCCAACCAACGTTGCCGAACTCGTTGTTGATACGTTGATCCAAAACGGCATCGAGCAACTCTATTGCCTTCCTGGTGTCCAGAACGACGATTTCTTTGACGCGCTCTACGACCACCAGGCAGACTTGCCACCCATCCATGCGAGACACGAACAGGGTGCCGCATATATGGCTCTCGGAGCCGCTCTCGCGACCGGCAAACCGCAGGCTTTCTGCGTTGTTCCGGGACCGGGTTTCCTGAATGCCTGCGCCGCACTCTCAACCGCTTACGCCGTTAACGCCCCTTTGCTCGCACTCATTGGACAGATCCCATCACCGGCAATCGGCAAAGGATTTGGCTTGCTGCACGAAATACCCGATCAGTTCGGCGCGCTCAGCGGGCTCACCAAACGGGCCGTCAGCATAGAAAACGGCGACGCCGCGTCAAATCTGATCGGCGAAGCCTTCCGCTCACTGCATTCCGGGCGTCCGCGACCGGTCGGATTGGAAGTTCCGGCAAATGTATGGCGCCAACCCGTCGGCAACATTGCAGCCGATTTGTCGGTGGTTGGCGCCAGCGCACCGGTTCTTGATACCGATAAGATAGAACAGGCTGCCAAGCTCCTCCTTTCTGCCAAACGCCCGCTGATTGTCGTCGGCAGTGGGGCTCAGAACTGCAGCACTGACGTTCGTCGGTTGGCTGAAATGACAGCTGCTCCGGTCGTCGCGTTCAGAAATGGTCGCGGTGTCATGTCGAGCCATCATGCACTCAGCGCCGGCGGACCGGTCGGGCATGACCTTTGGCGCACCTGCGACGTCGTTCTTGGCATCGGCACACGCTTGCAAACCCAAACGATGCAATGGGGCGTCGACAACGATCTCAGCATCATTCACATCGACATCGACGCGAGCGAACTCGGGCGCATCCACGAACCCACAGTTCCAATCCACGCCGATATTCGCGACGCACTGCCGGCCTTGATTGCCGCCGTTGAAGGCAAAGAGACGCATCGCGAAGAGTGGCGCGGCGCCATCCGCGACAGCAAAGCACGCTTCGAAAAAACATATCAAGAGAAGCTCGGGCCCCAACTCGACTGGTTAACGGCAATCCGAAACGAATTGCCCGAAGACGGTATCTTTGTCGACGAATTGACCCAGGTCGGCTACGTCTCGCGCTTTGCATTCCCGGTCTATCAGCCCCGCACGTTCCTATCCACGGGCTACCAGGGCACGCTTGGCTGGGGTTTCGGCGCAGCCCTTGGTGCCGCGCACGCGCGTCGCGACGTGCCCGTCGTCTCAATTTCTGGAGACGGTGGTGCGCTCTACGCAATCGGCGAACTCGCAACCGCGGTGCGTCACAAAATTCCGCTCACGCTGATTATTTTCAACGACAACGCCTTCGGGAATGTGAAGCGGTTTCAAATAGAAAATTACAACAATCGCTCCATCGCATCCGATCTAACAAGTCCGGATTTCGTGAAACTCGCCGAAAGTTTTGGTATCGAGGGCTTGCGCGCAGAGTCCCCTGACATCCTGCGTCGCCACCTGTCCCGGGCGTTCAAGAGCGATGGTCCAACAGTTATCGAGGTACCCGTGGGCGAGTTCCCATCGCCATGGGATTTTATTCTCATGCCAAAAGTCAGAGGGAACTGATCTTATCAGCCCATCACGCCAGATGGTTAGGATTGAAGGTGTGCACGATCAACGTGCCGAGAGGCAAAATTGTAGGATAGCGATGACGACATGCTTGCGGACCGGGGCCTTGTTCAGAGTTTGTCCGGACGTTACGGCTCAATCTTCGGCAGCTCAAACTTTCTGGTCTGAGCTTTAAGTTGCGGTGGCGCTGGCATATTGAGTCCATCGGGTCCGATAACCGTTTTGAACCGACAGGCAAGTGCATCGAAACGCGGAAGGGCCCAGCACTTCTGCACATTTGCGAGGATCTTTGCCCGCAAACGAAATTGAGCTGTGCGCTGACCGGTGTTGTATCCGATAACCGCGCCAACCCAGAAGCTGACACCGGCTGTGACGACAACAACGACCAAGATGATGAAAATGTTGCGTGGCGTGGCCATATTGGTTTGAGACTACACGCGACCCGGCATGACGAAGTCTTGATCCGGCGATGAATAGCTGCCTGTGATGTCAAATAGATCTCAGCGCTTTCCTCGACATACCGCGTGGTGCACGGGACGGCACCATTTCGCTTCGATGACGGATCGTCGAGAATTCCCTCTATCCCTACCTGATCCCGGCAAACCTTGAGACACGCGCTCGTCGTATTGTCTGCGACTGAAAGCTAAAGCACTATGGCGGGCGCAGAACAATTCACCCTCGATCCCGCAAAACCAAACACCAGGAGATTTGCCATGGACATTGGCGTAATGATTTTCCCGACTGACAAGTCGATCCAGCCGGTTCAGCTTGCCCGCGAAGTTGAAGCGCGTGGGTTTGAGTCACTTTGGTTTCCCGAGCACAGCCATATTCCGGTCAGCCGCGAAACACCTTGGGGCGGGCGAAAGGGCGCCCCTCCCCTCCCGGAAATGTACTGGCGTGCGCACGACCAGTTTGTCGGCCTCGCAGCTTGCGCCGCCGTTACAGACAAGATTCGTCTGGGAACCGGCATCACGCTGGTTGCGCAACGTGATGCAATTTGGCTCGCGAAAGAAGTGGCCAGTTTAGACATGATCTCAAACGGTCGGTTTGAACTCGGTGTTGGGTACGGATGGTGCGTTGAAGAAATGCGGAATCATGGCCTGGTCTTCAATCAGCGCAGAGAGTTACTGCGTGAAAAGATCCTGCTCATGAAAGAACTCTGGACAACGGACGAGGCAAGTTTCGACGGTGACCACATTCAATTCGAAAAGAGTTGGGCATGGCCGAAACCGACGCAACAACCTCATCCGCCAATCCTGATGGGCGGCGCGGTTGGACCCAAAACCGCAGCCCATATTGCGGAATTTTGTGACGGGTGGCTGCCGCTCGGTGGCGCCCATAGCATCGATACCGGACTTTCCCAAATCAAGGCGGCTTGTGAAAAGATAGGCCGTGATCCCTCAAGCGTTACGTTGAGCATGTTCTATGCGCGCGCAGCGAAGGCCGATGATATCAAGGCCCAAACTGATCTCGGGGCCCGACGCGTGATCTTGCCATTGCCGTCCGAGAGCCCGGAAGTCGTCTTGCCGCTCCTTGACAAATACGCTGCAATGATCGGCTGACCGATTTACGTTCACGACGAACGGCAGGCCC
The DNA here is from genome assembly GCA_049116495.1 of Hyphomicrobiaceae bacterium. Taxonomy (GTDB): domain Bacteria; phylum Pseudomonadota; class Alphaproteobacteria; order Rhizobiales; family Hyphomicrobiaceae; genus CAJQQK01. Next base: position 7,286 of record JAGDYV010000114.1, read on the forward strand.
TCCCCATAGACCCGGAGCGGGCCTGCCCGATCGTCACGTCATCAGGCCGTACATCGGCTCCCCAGGAGCCGGCATCTCAGCAATCAATATGTTCTGACTGAGCGAGTTGGTCGTATAGAGCGTTCGATTGTTCGGACCGCCGAAAGCAACATTTGTTGTCAAGAGGCCGCCGTCACACGACACGACACGATAAAGCGGGAGCCCCAAAGCTGACCAAAACCATACCGCACCGCCCCCCGCATGCGCGATCGCAACGTTGCCATCTGTGTCGACGGCCATCCCGTCCGGCCCCCAACCGCCCACTAGTTGACAATAAAGGCCGACACGATGCACTGACCCATCCGGACGTATCGGCATGCGCCAGACGCAGTTTGCACGCGTTACGGCCACGTAGAGCATACTTTCCGCTGGGTCCATCACCAAACCGTTCGGGCTCGGCACATTGTCGATCAAACAGGTAAGTTCCCCTGTTGTCGAATAGCGAAACACACGTCCCGTCGGATCATGAAGACCCGTTTCACCTTGATCGGTAAAAAAGAGATCACCATTTGAGGCGAAGAACAGGTCATTCGGTCCCTTGAAGCCATCTAGTTGATCGCGGCCAAGCAGCGTTTCGACCTTTCCGTTAACCGGGTCAATAATCATGATGCCGTTCTTGCGATCAGCAACGAAAATCCGTCCATCCTTGTGCAACTTCAGCCCATTCGGCAATCCGTCATATTGCGTCACGACCGACCACTCGGCTGATGGCGTCAACCGCAAAATCCGGCCATGTGCCACGTCAACAAGAAGGAGGTTGCCATCTCGGTCGAACGACGGACCCTCAAGAAAACAACCGATCGGCTGACCGTGAAACACATCACGCACGAACTCGGAGTCTCGATCCGTCAACAGCAACTCGTCGGGTACGGTGGCGAAGATTGAGGTTTCAATAGTTTGTGGTTCAGGCACCATTGGTTCTGTCTCCAAGGTGTATCAGCAGGATTAACGTAACCAGCATGTTCCGATAATTCTTTGAGTGGCGTTTGATCTCGCGATCTCGGAGCACTAGCTTTGTCTCGGACTATACAGAAATTGTCGGGAGGCGCGCCATGGCAGCCAACATGCATCTGATTGCTTTTATGATGCACACGCCGATCAACCACATGACACTGAGCTGGGCCGACACCCAGGATCAGCAGTTGGACGGACTGGGCTCAATCTCGTTTTGGCAATCACTTGCTAAGACCCTGGAACGTGGTTGCTTTGATGGTTTGTTTTTCGCGGACGTCCCGGCGGTCTACGACCACTACAAGGACACGACTGACGTCGCCATGCAATACGGCGTCGTTTGGCCAACGCATGATCCGGTTGCCCTAATTGGTATCATGGCGGCAGCTACTCAGCACTTGGGAATCGCAGCAACCGTATCGACAGCCAGTTGGCATCCGTTTCTCGCAGTACGCTCGATGTCGACACTCGATTATTTGAGCAATGGTCGTGTCGGCTGGAACATTGTCACCGGAAACGGCCGTTCCGAGCACCGCGCACTCGGCACAGGCAAATTGGATCATGACGAGCGCTACGACCATGCCGATGAATACATGGACGTTTGCTATGCACTATGGCGTGGAATCCCGAACGAGGCGATACTTGCAGATAGGGAAGCCGGCCAATTTGCCGATGCCTCGAAGATCGAAAAAGTGGCGCACAATGGCAAATACTTTCAATGCCACGCAACACCATCCGTGATGCGGTCACCGCAAGGGCGCCCCGTCCTTTTCCAAGCTGGTTCGTCGAGCCGCGGTCAGCGTTTCGCCATCAAGCACGCTGACGTTGTTTTCGCGATCCAGCCTGACCTGGCACGGATGCAAACGTTCATGAAACAAATTCGCGCAACTGCGGTTAGCAATGGGCGCACAGAAGATGTCCGCGTCACCTTTGCCGTGCAGCCGTTCGTGGCCGAAAGCAAAGCAGCGGCGATAGCCAAGCGCGACGAGATGCTCGCACGTATCCCAATGGAAGCCGCACTCACCCGCATCTCCGGCACGTTCGGCGTGGATCTCGATTCCGTTGACTTGGACGTTCCGCTTCAGGACATCACGACACAGAGTTCACAAGGTCTGGTCAAGGCAATGTCGGCAATGTTCGGTGACAACAACATCACGCTGCGCGAAGCGGTGCACATGTCCGGCCTTGCGGGACTTATTCCGACTGTACTTGGCTCACCAGAGGAGGTGGCGGACGAACTTGAGCACATCTGGCGCGAGACGGGTTGTCATGGTTTCAATCTCACACCCGCGATTGTTCCTGGCGGCTATGAGACTTTCGTCGATCACGTCGTCCCAATCCTGCAGCGCCGCGGCATATTCCGCACCGAGTACGAATCAACAACGCTGAGAGGCAATCTGCTTGGCTGACCACGCTCTGGTTCACCACTCAGTTTTGATCAATGCCGCTGCTTTTTCGCCGATCATGATCGTTGGCGCATGCAGCGCGGCATTCGGAATCCGAGGCATTACGGATGCGTCCGCCACCCGCAACCCGTCAACTCCGCGAACCTTCAGATCCGGTGTCAGGACCGAGGTTTCGTGCCCACCCATCGCACAGGTCCCGCATTGATGATATGCTGTGGCACCATTGCGCCTGATATCAGCTTCAAGATCATCGTCGTCCTTAACGTGTTCAGCAGGCAATAATTCCGAGGCAATGTAGCGGCTGATTGCGGGTTCCCGCATCATCTGCCGCATCATTTTCACCGCGCGTTTGAGAACCTCGATATCGCGAGGATCATCGAAATAGCCTGGTTCAATGCGTGGTTGCGCGAGCGGATCAGCAGACAAGAGTGAAAGGCTCCCTCGGCTATGCGGTGCCCCTTGATAAATCGTCAACCCGAAACCGTGCTGCTTCGGGAGAAGATCTCGGATTGAAAACCTGCTTCCACTTGCCTGGGTCGGTGCAAGCGCTGACAAGAGAACAACCTGCGCATCGGATGTTTCGAGCGAGGGGTCGGTGCGAAAAAAACCACCAGCTGTCGCGTAGCTTTCTGCGAGCGGCCCGCGTCGCTTAGTCAGATATTGGTACCCTGCTTTGAGCACATTGAGCGGTTCTGCCTGACCACTCGCAGTGACCGGTGCGCTGCATAAGTACTGAGGTCGGTAGCAGGCGTGGTTTTGTAGGTTCTGCCCAACGTTTGGTGAATCATGAACAATCGCAATTCCAAGGGCGTGCAACGCTTCAGCGGGACCGATCCCCGACAGCATCAGGATCTGCGGGGATTTGATGGCCCCGGCGCTAACGACAACTTCCCGCTCGACATGCAATCGCTGCTGCCCATCAAAAGCTTGCACGTCGACCGCCATGGCGCGCCCCGCCTCGACAACGATTTTTGTGACATGGGTGTTCGTGAGGATCGTCAGGTTCGACCGATCGGAGGCAGGTTTCAGAAACGCCTCAGCGGTGCTCATACGCCTGCCATGCCCAACATTGATATCGTAGTATCCAAACCCTTCCACAGGGTCGCAATTGAGATCATCAAGGACGGGAAAACCGGAATCCGTCGCGGCTTCGAGGAAGGCATCACAAATCGGGAGATGCGGCTGCGCCGGGCGCACGCGCATCGGACCGTCACCGCCGTGCCACTCACTGCCACCCCGCGCATTACATTCAGTTTTCTTGAAGTACGGAAGGACGTCCGCACCGGACCAGCCATTGCAACCCATCTGGCGCCACAAGTCATACTCACTCGAATGCCCACGCGTGTAGATCATACCATTGATGCTGCTTGACCCGCCTAGCAGCCGGCCTTGCAGATAGGGCAATGATCGATCCGCCATCGTCGGGATGGGTTCGGTTACGAAATTCCAGTTGTAACGGGGATGCGCACCAATCGCGAAGCCAAGGCCGGGCAGTTTGGACAGCCAACTCGTATTCGGACCGCCCGCCTCGATCAAGCAAACCCTGCAATCCGGATCTTCGGAAAGGCGCGCCGCGACGACTGCTCCAGCCGCACCGGACCCAACGACAATGTAGTCAAAGCTGCTCATCTGCCATTCACGGCGCTACGTTATGACCGATACTAATGAGGAGAACACCACTGAAATTTAATTTGCTCAACCGTTTCATCCTCCCACTTCAAGTCTTACTATGCGCCCAGTCCCAATATAGCTCGCGCGCCTTGAACATGACCGGGCCAGGTTGCAGTTCTCGATCGTCGATGCGGTTAATCGCAACGATCTTGGAATTGTTGCCGCTCGAAAAAATTTCATCAGCATCCACAAAGTCTGCAACGGTCAGCGTCGCCTCTTCCACCACGATGCCATCAGCACGCAACAATTCGATCGTACGATGACGGGTAACACCGGCTAGGAACGTACCGTTTAGAGCCGGTGTCTTTACGATGCCATCCTTCGCGAGGAAGAGATTGGACGTGCCAGCTTCTGCAACGTTGCCCAGCATATCGAGAACAAGAGCGTTATCGAAACCGCGCGACTTGGCTTCCATCACACAGCGCGCATTGTTGGGATAAAGACAACCTGATTTAGCGCTGGTCGGCATGGTCTCCGCAGTCGGACGGCGAAATGGGGAGAGCGTGATGGAAAAGCCCTTGGGCGGGTTCATCGGTGCAACGTAAAGACACAACAGAAAGCGCGTAGAATCGGGATTCGGTGGCACGGAAGAACCGGAAACGCCGCCATCATCGGCCCAGTACATTGGACGAATATAGATGGCCTCATCCGACTTGAACTTCTTCAATCCTTCCTCGACCAACCCCATGATCGATTCCACCGATTGAGTAGCAGCCAGCCCCAACGCACGCGCGGAATTGTTCAGCCGCTCACAATGACGATCAAGATCAGGCGTAACCCCCTCAAAGGCACGCGCGCCATCGAAGACAGAAGAACCAAGCCAAAAGGCATGCGTTCGTGGCCCCGCCACCAGGACGTTTCCTTCGTGCCAGTCACCATCGACCCAAGTCCAAGTCTCCGATTTCGCCGCCATGGCCTATCTCCTTTGCACAAGTCCAATTCATTTGCACGAGGTTCCCATACGCAATGCCGTTGAACAACACCAAGAGTCCTGACCATTATCAAATCGGTCATCACCAGCGAAAACCAGTCCGCAACGGGCAATTCCGCTCTCAAACATCACCAATCGCGAACCTTTGACGGACATCGGGGGCGAGCAGACGTTGACAACAGCTCGCTCTGCAGTCGTCAATGCGCAAGTGACAGTGCAAATAGTAAGGAATTTTCATGCCGAGCGATCGTCCGGAAATTCAAGGAACCCGCTTTGCGGTTTCGACGGGGCACCACTATGCGAGCCAGGCCGCCTTTGAAATCCTGCAAGCAGGCGGCAACGCAGTCGATGCTGGCGTCGCAGCCGGACTGGCTCTTGGCGTTTTACAATCGGACTTGGTCAGTGTGGCTGGCGTGGCCCCGATCATTTTGTGGGATGCCAAGCGCGCCGAGATGATCACGATATCTGGATTAGGCGGTTGGCCGGCTGCCGCGGACATAAATTTTTTCCGTGATCACTACGATGGCGCCATTCCCGTTGGTCCTATGCGCACGGTCGTGCCCGCAGCGCCCGCCGCATGGATCGCCGCGCTCGAACGCCACGGAACCATGAGCTTTGGAGATGTCGCGCACTACGCAGTCCGTTTTGCCCGCGACGGTTTTCCTATGAACGCGTTGTTACGCCAAACGATCGTTAACAATAGAACCAGCTATGAGGCTTACCCATATGCTGCCGGAATTTACCTCGCAAATGGCGGCAATCCACCGCAAATCGGCGAGTTGTTCCATCAAAGAGACCTCGGCGATAGTCTTCAGTTCATGATTGATCAGGAAGCCATCACGATCGGTAAGGGTGGCGACCGCGTTCAAGGTCTGAATGCGGCCCGCGACGCCTTCTACAAGGGAGACCTGGCCAAAACAATAACGGACTACCATGCCTCCGTTGGCGGATGGTTGACGATGGCCGACCTGGCAACGTTCGAAGTTGGTTTCGAAGCGCCCGTTTCCTCGCAATTTGGTGAATGGGCTCTGTTTGCCTGTGGTCCATGGTGCCAGGGCCCCGCATTGTTAGAGAAACTGAACATATTGAAGCAGTTCGATCTGAAGACGCTAGGCCACAATAGTTCGGATTACATTCACGCCCACGTGGAAGCCACCAAGCTCGCTATGTCGGATCGTGACGCCTACTTCGGTGATCCACGCTTTGTCGATGTTCCAACCGATCGTCTATTGTCGGATTCTTATGCCATCACGCAATCCCAGCGGATCGACATGGCCAACGCCTTTTCCGAAATGCCACCACCCGGCGAAGTGTCGGGTCAACCATGGCGTGGTATCCTGGCCTCAAGCCCGTTGGCCAGCGAACCACACCCGATCGGCGCATTGGACACGACCTATCTTTGCGTTGTCGATGAGGCTGGCAACGTATTCTCTGCAACGCCATCCGATGGGTCCTACAACGGTACGGTTGTACCGGGCACGGGCCTCAACGTCAGCCCGCGCGGAGTACAATCCTGGACGGACCCCAGTCACCCTTCGTCCATCGCACCAGGCAAGCGGCCCCGATTGACGCCCAATCCAGCAATAGCTGTTCGCGGAGACGGCAAGGCGTTCCTGCCCTTTGGCACACCTGGCGGTGATGTTCAGACACAGGCAATGGCTCAGACATTCGTCAATATCGCTGTATTTGGAATGGGGCCTCAAGAAGCAGTCGAACAGCCGCGTTTCGCCAGTTACTCTTTCCCATCGTCGTTTGAACCGCATGACTATCATCCTGGTCTTCTCAAAATTGAAGCTAGAGTAGACGAAAGTACGAGCAAGAATTTGGAAGCACGCGGGCACAGAGTCGAGCATTGGCCGGATAGGACGTGGCTCGCCGGTTCGATTTGCACTATTCTGGACGATCGTGAAACCGGGCTAAAAAAAGCAGGCGCCGACCCAAGAAGGGTCGCATATGCCATCGGATGGTAAGACGTCTTGAACATCTGCTGCGCACATTGTCGTGCTGGCAAACGACACCAGGCACTCACCAACGCAAGCGTTGCACACAAACGCCCACAACGTTCAACCAGACAGTGCAATAACTAGCCTGTCACAAGACGAAAATGGCGCCAAAGACGAACTGGTGCATATGCTATTAGAAGAATCGGCTGGAAACCAATTCCCAGAGTATTCTCTAAAAACTTCGCGTTGGCCCAACCTGCTTGGGGGTATATTTGTCCCCCGAACGGCTGTTTGAGGCAATCTGAAACAATATCGATGAGTACAGTAGGTTCAAATTGGTGCGACCGAGAGGACTCGAACCTCCACGGCTTGTGGCCACTACCACCTCAAGGTAGCGCGTCTACCAGTTCCGCCACGGTCGCACCCTTGGCTCCACTCAACTGGAACCACTGGTAGTTGGAAGGTGCCATTGTCACGATCCAAGGCGCTTGCCATATCAAGTCAAGAGAGAAATTGCAAGGCGATGCGGAAGCAGCAAGGCGATTTTCCGAAAACATCGTGCCAGATGCCATTCCAAGCCCCCCGCAACGGGTGATAGCAGCATGACAATCAAAAAGATGACACACGGTTCATCACGTATCGCTGAGTTGAAGCAGTCAACTAGCAGGATTGACTGGGCGGTGAGCAATGGCCTCGTCGACTATCCATCAGCTGTTAGGGCGATGGAGGAGCGGGTGACGCAGATCAGCGAGGGCAAAGCCAACGAATTGATCTGGTTACTGCAGCATCCGCCTCTCTATACGGCCGGCACCAGCGCCAACGACGCGGACTTGCTCGATTCGCGACGGTTCCCAGTCCACCAAACTGGTCGTGGTGGTCAGTTTACGTATCATGGGCCCGGCCAGCGTGTTGTCTATGTGATGCTCGATCTGAAACAACGCGGCGGTGATGTGCGCGCTTTCGTGCAACATCTCGAAAAATGGATAATTGCCAGCCTTGCAATGATTGGCGTCACCGGCGTCATGCGACCAGATCGGGTCGGAGTCTGGATACCGCGACCTGAGATGACCCCGGATCGTGAAGATAAAATAGCTGCTATCGGCATTCGCGTTCGCCGATGGGTCACGTTTCATGGGCTAAGCTTGAACGTCGACCCGGTGCTTGAGCATTTTTCCGGCATTGTACCATGCGGCATAGACGAATTTGGCGTTACCAGTCTTTCAGATCTGGGCCACCAATTGCCGATGGATACCGTCGACGAGCTCTTGAAGACAGCATTCGTGGAAGTCTTCGGTGTTGTCCCGCTGGTCGAGGAGCCTCCGGCTGTCCCGGCGTTCGATAGACCATAATTGTCATCAAAGGATATGGATCAGAAAGTCATGAATGCTATTGGCTTTGATCGCCAACTTTGGAGTTGTTGAGTTCCTCGCCGTCATAATAAACAAGGCCGCCTTCGATCGAGACGCGCTCGCTACCCTCAAGCTCGTATTCACTGTCGGCGCTGCCATTTAGCCTAATGACACAGCCATGCTGGCAAATGTTTTTAATCGACTTGCCTGGGGCAAGTTCCTGCTTACTTCCAGCCGGTTTTGCAATGACTTCGATCTTGTATGTCACACTGTCGTTGTTGGTCAGTGTCACAGCATAGGCCGATGGGATTTGCGCGAAAGCAAAGGCCAACCAGGCAGTCACAGCACAAACACACCAGACCGCTACTTCAGCGCGCCTAGCCATGACTACCTGATATTGCATTTGCTTACTTCCGTCCGGCTGTTTTGCGCTTTGCCGGCGCCTTCCTTTTGGCAGGCGCCTTCTTCTTAGCAACAGCTCTTTTCTGTGGCGATTTCTTGGTGGCCGCGGTTTTCCGGACCGTCTTCTTTGTTGCAGCTTTCTTTTTTGCCGGCGCTTTCGCCTTGGCCGCGGCCTTCTTCGTTGCTGCTCGCTTCAACGTCGCACTCTTGCGTGAAACGCTCTTGAGGGCCGCCGTACGAGCAGCCTCCTTCTTTGCAGCTGCCTTCTTGGCAGGGGCCTTCTTCTTGGCCGGCGCTTTCTTCTTCGCGACAGCGATCTTTCGTACGGCTTTCTTCTTAACCGCAGCTTTCTTGGTAGCCGCTTTCTTCGTTGCAACTTTCTTGGTCGCAGCCTTCTTTATCGCGGTCTTGCGAACTGCTTTCTTCTTTGCAGCTGTCTTCTTCTTCGTCGGTGCCTTCATCGACTCCATCCTTCTTCAACTTACCATCCGTCCAGAGCGGTCTTAGTCAGGACTGAACGGCTTACACATTAGTGCATACTGTTGTACCAGTTTGCCTAGCAAACGCATCAAATGACGCGCACACTTGGAGCTGTAGATGCACTCTCTTTTTTTTCCGCCTTCACTACAAACGGAATTTTCCGCTTACGCCTATCGGATTCATCGATAGATAGTACGAGCAGTAGTTCGCCAGGCCGTAGTATCGTGTCATGCAGCACACGACAGTCGGCGCAGCAGACGAAATTGAACGGTGCAGTTTTGTAATGGATATCAACCTCGCACGTACCTTCCTAACCGTAGCAGAGACGGGCAGCTTCATTGATGCGGCTCGTAGAATGTGCCTGACTCAATCGACGGTAAGCTCGCGTATTCGTTCGCTCGAAGAGCAACTCGATCGCGAACTGTTCGAACGCTCGAAGACGGGCGCAACGTTGACCTCGGCCGGAGAGCAGTTCCGCAGACACGCGTTGGCACTTGTTCGCGTCTGGCAGACCGCACAGATAGAAGTCAGCACCTCGGATGTACATCGCGACCGCTTGTCAGTCGGCGCGCCGCGCAGCCTGTGGGATGGATTTCTGCTCAGCTGGATCTCACGGTTGCGAACCGATATTCCGGATATCGCGGTTGATGCCAGCGCGTTGGAGCTTTCTTTCCTGACACAACGTATGCTCGATGGCACTTTGGACATGGCGGTCATGTATCGAGCGGTACAGTTACCTGGTATCGTATCCGAACACCTCTTTGATGAAGAATTTGTACTCGTGACCAGTGTCAAAGCCGGTCACCGACGCCGCGCCAGTGACTACGTATTCTTTGATTGGGGGCAGGAATTCGAGCACGACCACGCAACGGCCTTCCCAGAGCATGTGAATCCAGGCCTTAGCCTTGATATTGGTGCCATAGCACTGGATTACATGTTGACCACACCCTCATCTGGCTATTGCCCGCTTCGAATGGCAAAGAAACATATTCGCCGCGGTCGACTACGCATACCGGCTCGCGCACGAAAATTCGTATACCCCGTTTACATGGTCTATCCAGAAGCTCGCGACGAGGAGGCGTTCAACCCGATACTCGACGCATTGCGCCGCGAAAGCTCGAAAATCAGGCGATTGGCAAATTCATAGCCGTATGGTCCTTTGCGAGGCTCCCAATACGCAGCAAATGAGTATCCCATAGTTGCCTTTGAAGACGAGAACGCAATAGTCGCGTCCATGCTAACATAGCAATTCAGCGGGTTCTATCATCAGTACCCGAGGGCACAGCCGTCCTTGCGCGGGTCTGATGCACCGATAAGTGTTCCTCTTCCTCGATCGATCTGGACGATCTGCCCGCCGCCCCAAGGCACAGTGCGTTCGCCAACATCATGGCCTTTCGCGGCAAGACCACTACGCAAAGCTTCCGATGCGGTTTGCTCAACGAGTACTTTGTCACCGTCAAAGAATGTCCGTTGAGCGTCGAGTGCCTCCTGTGCATCCATGCCGTAATCGAGCATATTCGCAAGGACATGAGCATGACCGGCAGGCTGATAAGCTCCCCCCATCACCCCGAAGGACATTGCCAGTTCACCATTATCCATCGCCAATGCAGGAATCAGCGTGTGCAATGGCCGTTTACCCGGGGCGACGCAATTCGGGTGGCCAGGATTCACAACGAAGCCTTGGCCGCGATTGTGAAGCATGATGCCCGTCTTGTCTGTCGAAATCCCGGCACCAAAGTCCGCAAACAGCGAATTGATGAACGAAACAGCCATTCCGTCCTTGTCAACGATCGAAAGATAAACCGTATCACTGCCATTGGGTTGCGGCAGAGTACCGATATCAGGCCGCGCTTTGGCGTTGTCGATCCGTGTCGCCAGATTATCGATCACGCCATCATCGAGCATATGGTCAACAGGAACGTCAGCCATTTCCGGATCCGCCACAAACGCATCACGCATCGCATAGGCGAGCCGGGCAACTTCAAGCATAATATGGTGGCGATCAGCAGAATCTGGATCGCCAGCGATCTTACCGATGCGATCCATCATTTTAAGCATGATTAAGACGACAACACCGTGGTTATTCGGCGGAAGTTCCAGAATATCGAGCCCGCGGTAATTGACCGAGATTGGCTCGACGTAAGTCGACCGCTGAGATGCGAAGTCTTCGAGCGTATGGACGCCTCCCTGCGCCTTGAGTTCCTGGACGATATCAGCCGCAATCTCCCCCTCATAAAATGCATCCCGGCCACCGTCAGCGATCATATTCAGCGATTTCGCAAGGTTTGGAAAGCGCATGACATCGCCAACTGAAGGTGCCTTCCCGTCAACAAGAAAGTGCTTCGAAGCATTCGGATTGTTTAAAAGCTTCTTCTGCGAACCTGCCCAATCGAAAGCCACGCGCGGCGCCACAGCAAACCCGTCGGACGCATAACCGATGGCAGGTTGAAGAAGCTCTTTGAGGCTGCGCGAGCCGTAGTCGGCGAGTAGCGTTGCCCAACCGTCGACCGCACCTGGGACCGTCACTGCGTGCGCGCTCTGGGTCTCAATCTTGGATATCCCTGCACCAATCAGATAGTCAGCGGTCAGCCCGGCAGGTGCCCGCCCAGATGCATTAAGTGCGAACGGCTTCTCGCGCGGCTTCGAAACAAGCGCGAAGCAGTCACCTCCAATACCGGTCATAGGATGCTCAACAACGCAAAGGACTGCCGTCGCGGCAATCGCAGCGTCAACAGCATTACCACCGTCCTTGAGTACCGACAGTGCGGTCTGACTGGCGAGAGGATGAGACGTTGCGCACATTGCCTTGCGGGCATAGGCCGGCGATCGGCCTGGATAATGAAGTGAGCGCATAGTGGCTTTACTTTCTGCGGCGTGACGGCGAACGTCGGCCACGATAGATTTCATGGGCACCTATTGGGCGCCGCGGCAACCAGGAACGGATTTCGTCGGCATAGTGTTCAGGCAAGCCGAAATGATCGGCACCATAGAGCATCGCAGAGTTTATATAGCTTGGACGCCCCTTGCCAGGGTAACGGCGATTCGAAATGTAGGTCAGGGCCGTGATCGGCCCCAACTCAGTGGCTTCTACTGTCAACCATTGGCGCCGATACACGCCGCCTGCCACATTTTCCCAGCGGTCCATGAGCCTTGCGTGGTGGGGCTGGAATCGCCAAACGACGCCATGCGTCACAGCCGAACGGTCACGCACGATGGTGGCACCACTATTGACTGGCAGCACCAAACGCCAGCCATCCAATCGCGCCGCACCTACAGGCCGCGCACCCGGGCATCGCCGTGGCGTCTGACGCGGCGACATATTGGAGCCAAACGCAAAGTAGAACATTATTCGAATTCGATGATTATTTCGTCGACCGCGAGACTATCGCCTGCAACAGCGTTTATCGATTTTATCACTGCGTCGCGTTCGGCCCGCAGCATGTTTTCCATCTTCATTGCTTCTACAATAGCAAGCTGATCGCCGGTCTGAACAACGTCACCCTTAGCAACATTTACGTGTTTCAAAAGCCCAGGCATCGGACAGAGCAAGAACTTGCTCATGTCTGCGGGAATTTTTTCTGGCATCAACTCCACCAGTTCAGCTTCGCGTCGAGTGAATACGTGCGCTGTAAGAGTCGTACCTTGATAACTCAGCTCGTAGCCATTGAGAACCGGATTGACCTGGACCGCGACCTCTTCGCCATCGACAGTACCTCGCCAAAGCGCTTGCCCAGGCCACCAGCTACTTTCGAGTTGCACGCGCTCCCCGAGCACTTCATCCTCATCAATCCAAGAAATCGAGATCTGTCCTGGCGATGCGCCCTCAACTAAAATGCTAGTGTCCTGATTATCAATCCGAACCACCCGTTCGCGGGCGAAGCGGATCTCGGGCCCATCCATCTGATCGGTAATCTCACGGCGTCGTTCATTGGAGAGGTTATCAATCGCAGCCGCCACACCCACAAGTACGACTAACGCATCCTCATCTGGTTCACGCACATGAAACCCGTCCGGATACTCCTCGGCAATGAACCCTGTCGACAGTTCTCCTGATTGCCAGCGGTCATGCTGCATGAGAGCCGACAGAAAGGGGATGTTGTGAGCAATTCCATCGATCACAAATTCATCAAGCGCCCTCGATTGAGCATCGATGGCTGCGAGCCGGTTCGATGCGTGCGTAACCAATTTCGCAATCATCGGATCGTAAAACATCGAAATTTCGCCACCTTCAAACACACCGGTATCATTGCGCACCGTGATACCATCAACATACCCCTCGGGAGGCGGCTGGTAGCGCACTAAGCGACCGATCGACGGCAAGAAGTTTCGATATGGGTCCTCCGCATAGATTCGGCTTTCCACCGCCCAACCTTGTATACGGATCTGATCCTGGCTGACCGCGATCGGCTCACCGGCGGCTACGCGTATCATCTGCTCTACAAGATCAATGCCCGTGACCAGTTCTGTGACCGGATGCTCGACCTGCAAGCGAGTATTCATCTCCAGAAAATAAAATGATTTGTCCTGCCCCGCGACGAACTCAACAGTTCCAGCTGAGTCGTAGTCGACCGCCTTGGCCAAGGCGACGGCCTGTGCCCCCATCTCTGCCCGTGTTTCATCATCGAGAAGAGGTGACGGTGCTTCTTCGATAACTTTTTGGTTGCGGCGCTGTATCGAACATTCGCGTTCACCAAGGTGAATGACATTGCCGTGCTTGTCGCCGAGCACCTGGATCTCAATATGCCGCGGATTGACAATAAACTTCTCGATGAAAATTCGGTCATCACCGAAGCTTGAGGCCGCTTCCGATCGCGCAGCCGCAAAGCCGTCTGCAACCTCGTCCCTGCTATGAGCGATGCGCATCCCCTTGCCACCACCACCAGCAGAGGCCTTGATCATCACCGGATAG
>JAGDYV010000115.1:0-45838 GCA_049116495.1 Hyphomicrobiaceae bacterium
CGATTTCAACGGTGAAATTGCCCTCTACGAGTTGATCAAACGTATTCGTGACAACTACGACTGCGGCATCCTGCTGATTTCGCACAATCTCCACCTGGTCATGGCTGCGACCGATCGGGTGTTGTGCCTCAATGGCCACGTCTGTTGCTCAGGCACGCCCATGGCTGTCGCCGCAAGTGACGAATACAAGGCCCTGTTCGGGACGCGTGCCGCTTCGACGCTTGCGGTCTACGAGCATCATCACGATCACTCCCACCTGCCGGATGGTCGGGTTCGACATGCAGACGGCTCGATCACGGACCACTGTCATCCCGACGATGGTCATCATCATTTCGAGCACGTCGATGAAAATGCAGCCGGCCGGGGCGAGCAGCCGGTGAATGCGGGCGGAAACGACCGCAATGCTTGATGACTTCTTCACCCGTGCCGTGGTCGCCGGCGTTGGGGTGGCGCTCGTCGCCGGGCCGCTCGGCTGCTTCATCGTGTGGCGCCGGCTCGCCTACTTCGGCGATACGCTGTCGCATTCCGCCTTACTTGGCGTGGCGCTGGCCTTCCTGTTCGAGGTGAACATAACGCTTGCCGTCTTTTTGGTATCGGCCACCGTTTCCATCGCTCTGTTGCTGTTGCAGCGCCGCGCCACACTGTCATCTGATGCGCTGCTTGGCCTGCTTTCCCACTCAACTCTGGCGCTCGGCCTGGTCGTGCTCGCGTTCATGACGTGGATAAGAATTGACTTGATGGGCTTCCTGTTTGGCGACATTCTTGCCGTGTCGCAGTTCGACATCGCAATCATTTGGGCGGGCGGTGCGTTTGTCATCGCCATCCTCGCGATGATTTGGCGTCCACTCTTTGCCGGCACCGTCAGTCTGGAATTGGCAGAAGCCGAAGGGATGCGGCCTGAGCGCGCGAATTTTATCTTCACACTTCTGCTGGCAACGGTGATTGCCATATCCATGAAAATCGTCGGTGTTTTGCTGATTACCGCCATGCTGCTTATTCCGGCGGCGACCGCTCGAAGGTTCGCCTCCGGTCCGGAACAGATGGCCGTGATTGCCGCTTTGATCGGCGTGATCGCGGTGATTGGCGGACTATTCGGCTCGTTGGAATGGGATACACCGACGGGTCCGAGCATTGTTGTCGCGGCGTTGCTGCTGTTTGTGCTGTCCTTGTCCTCCCTGGCGCCGCTGTTGGCGCGGAAGCGAACAGAACGACGTGAGCATCCCTCATAGAAGAAGTCATTGCTGAGGATTGCGATGCGCGATCAGCTGCGTACCGTCATGCCGTCAGCAAGCGAGTGCTGATAGGCACGCATGGCCGGCAGAAGCCCGGCAACAAAACCGGCCACCGCGATGGCCGCCAGTGCGCTCAACTCAAACACCGACGGAGGCGAAATACTGAGGTACAGGCCATAGGCGGCGTCAATGGCCGGGCGCAGCGCGAACAGAAGAATGTATGTCGCAATAACGCCGACAATCACGCCGAGAAGGGTGAGAATTCCGGCTTCGGACACGAGCAGGCCGACCACCGTGCGCGGGCCGGCGCCGACAGATCGCAAAATAGCGATCTCCCGGCGCCGTTCGTTGAGCGTGGCCAGGATCATGGTGATCATGCCGAGGATCGCGGTGACGACGACCATGAAGGAGACCACCATCAACGCTGTTTCCGCGGTACCAACCAGTCCCCACAATTCATAGAGCGTGACGCCCGGCAGGATCGCCGAGAGCGGTTCCGATCTGTAGGTATTGACGTAGCGCTGCAGTTTGAAGATGGCGAGCTTTGACTTGAGGCCGACCATCGCAGCCGTCACAGCCTTCGGACGCAAGGTCATCTTGCGGACGTCGTCAGCCGTCACGGTTCGGCCGACACGCCGGGTAGCGCCTTCCCAATCGACGTGTATCGCTTCGATGGCTTCGAGACTGACGTGAACCGTCCGGTCAACCGGCGTCCCGGTTTTCGCCAGCACGCCGGATACGCGAAACGGCTTGTCGTCGTGTTTGTTGATGCCAATCCGCCCGAGGCCGTGCGCCACTACAATTTTATCACCTACCTTGTAGCCTAGGCTTGCGGCCACATCGGCGCCAACAACCGCGTCGAAGAGGTCATCAAAGCGTTCGCCGGAAGCAAATTCCAGCGTGCGTTCACGTCGGTAACGGTAACGGTCAAAGTATGCCTGGCTGGTGCCGAGAACCCGAAACCCACGGTGACTGTCACCCAGCGACAATGGAATCATCCAGGCGACTTCTGGACGCTGACGGATCTTTTCGTAACTGCGCCAGCTCATGTTGTTGGTCGCGTTACCGATCCGGAATACCGAGTAAAGTAGCAGCTGAATACCGCCACTGCGCGCGCCAACAATCAGGTCGGTGCCCGAGATGGTATTGGCGAAACTCGCCTTGGCGCCGGTGCGAACCTTTTCGACGCCGAGCAAAAGGACCACGCTGACCGCGATCGCCAGCACGGTCAGCAGCGCCGTCAACCAGCGATTTCGCATTGATTGAAGGGCAAGGCGCAGGATCGTCATGAACCACCTCGCACCGCCACGATTTCCTCAAGCTCGATCACGCGATCAAAGAGGGGCCCGATGCGACGATCGTGACTGACCATCAATAGGCTCGTGCCCGTTTCCGCAATCTGGCGGAACAAAAGGTCGAGAAAACGTTGCTGACGCTCTTCGTCGAGAGCGGAGGTCGGTTCATCTGCGACGATGAGCTCAGGCGAGCCGATCAGGGCGCGCGCAACGGCGACACGCTGCTGTTGCCCGACACTCAGCGCCGCAGCCGACCCACCAAGCAGCGACGCGTCAATGCCAAGCTCTGCCAGCAGGCGGGCAGCCTCACTCGCAGCGTCGCCATGCGCTGTCGCCCGATCGCGCCGCTCAGGCGAAAAACTCAGGGGCAGCATGACATTATCGAGGACGGAACCGTAGGGCAGCAAGTTGAACATCTGAAAGATCACGCCGATATGCGCTGCACGAAAACGGTCCCGTGCCGCATTTGACAATTGGACAATATCGGTCGAGAGAACGTTTATTCGCCCCCGCTTCGGCGTCACGATCCCACACAACAAGCTCAGCAATGTCGACTTGCCGCTGCCGGACGGGCCGACGAGAAGCGTGCGAGAGCCGCTCTCTAACGAGAATTGGTCGATCGCAATCTCGAACGATCGGCTTCCGGGCCAAGCGTAACTAACGCCGGACATCGCAACGATGTCCGGCGCCGTGGAAACCCGATCACTTGATTCTCGAACGCTCAATAGCGACGTCCCGATGGTCTGGAGCCTCAGTACTAGATAATCCCGCCGAGACTGATCTTGCCGGTATCGCGTTCAACCTCAAACTTCTTCTGCGTTTTGGGACCTGCGACACTCACTTCGAGTTCTTGGGCACCCTTGAAGTTCTTGAAATAGGGAAACGTCAACTCGACCAGCTTCTCCGGTGATTTGCAGGACAACTGATATTCCGCGTGAAATTCGGAATGCGATTCTTCTTTCGCTTCCTTCTTACCATGCTTGTGGCCATGATCATGCTTGGCCTTTTTCTTGCCATGCGCGTGATCGTCATCGCCTTCGATATGAAGCTCGACGCTGGACTTCGTAATCTTGCACCCGGCCGCGGCCGGAAGGCCGACGACGTTTGCCAGTTTCTGTAACTTTTTCTTGGCGCCGGACACGGCATTCTTTTGTTTCTTCGTGCTCGCCTTGTGTTCGAAGCCAACGATGTCGGCGCCGGGCGCCTCAAGCTCCATGCTCACTTTCTTGCCTTCAATGGCAATGTTGAAGCTGCCGTGGCCGTGCTCGTGGGCGTCGAGCTGACTGTGTTTTTCCTCGGCAACCGCACCGGAAGTAATGGACAGGCAAATCAGTCCTGCTGCAAACCAATGCTTCATGGTCTCTTTCCTCAGCTGATCTATGACAGTTGGCTCAGTCGAGACATGTTATAGGGTTACAAAATGTGGCGGTCAATCGGCACATGATCGACAGGTGCCGGAAACCTCGACGTGCAGCTGGTCGATCTGAAAGCCCTGCTCCGCTGCTTGCTTTTTGACGGTGCGTTGGATCGCGCGCGTGCCGACCTCGATGATCTGCTTGCATTCCTGGCAGATCATAAACGCCGGCGGTTCTGCGTGATGCTCTTGGTCGCAGCGAACAAACGCGTTGAGGCTTTCAATTCGATGTATCAAGCCGGCCTCGATCAGCTTGTCCAGAGCCCGATAAATCGTCAAAGGCGCCTTGAGACCTTTGGACCGGACGGAATCAACATCGAGTATCTGGTACGCGCTCATCGGGGTCCCGCTATCGCGCAGGGCCTCCAGAACAATCTGTTGGTTCTTGGTTAGCTTGGTCGCTTTCATAAACACCCTGCTCGTCGTTGAGGCCTGTCGACGACAATCACGTCTTCCCATGCGCTGCGTCAGCGTATCGCTTTGGAGCGGAAAATCCAACCTCATCAATTGCGATGGACAGCGACGGGCACATTCGTCTCGGATGACATGTCGACCGCTGATTGGCTACTGAACTGCTTGTATTCGCGCCACCAGGTTGATATTTGTAACGCTATAACATACAGATGCATTGTGATATTGCGGAATGACGGCAGCGAAAGAATGAAAACTCCATGATCAACTGAAGGACTGCGGTATAGCACAGCGAGCGCAAACATCCGATCCGGTTGCGATTCTGCCAACATGGCGTGGATCCCAAGCCATGCGATTGCCGCGGCGCTGCTGCTGGAATGCGTTGAGCGCACAACCGGATGGCCAACGAAACAGCATCTGATCCAGCAGCCTGTCTCAGTGCTCATTGAGGCCAATACGCCGCATTTTTGCAGTAGGTCGTCGAGATTTGCCTATTGTTTGGTCGAAAAAAGTAGATGAAGAGTACCTAGAAACATGCGTTTAAGCCACCAATATGCGGTTGTGGCACTCATCATGCTCGTGTCCAACGTGGGCGCTATCACCCCGACGCACGCCGCGCGCAAAATCGAGTGGAAGCATCTTCTTCCAAAGCTCGCGCCCTTGAAAAATCCGCTCGCCAAGCTGACGGAGGATCAGAGATTTGACATCGAAACGATCCAATGGGCGCGAAGTTTAACAGACGAAGACAAGCGTCTCATGGACAATAAGGAAGCCATCAAAGATGCCGAAGCGTACGAACGTGAGTTCGAGAAGGCCGGGCTCGACGTCAACGCGCTGATTGCGAGTTACAAGAGTTGGATGCAAATCGTTCGCAAGCGACAAAAGATTGTAAACCGCAAACTTGCCGGGCAGTCCATTCGCCTTGCCGGATATCTGCTGCCGTTGGAGTTTTCCGACAAGGGCGTCACCGACTTCCTGCTGGTGCCTTACGTCGGTGCGTGTGTTCACGTGCCACCGCCGCCGGCGAATCAGATCGTATTTGTCAGGCTCGCGAAAAAGTTCAGGATCAATGAACTTTTCACGCCTGTCTGGGTGAGCGGCAAACTGCAAACGCAAGCAGCCAGCAAGTCCCTTTCGTTTGTCGATGGCACGACCGACGTCGCCGTCGGCTACCATATCGACGGCGGCTCGGCCAAGGTCATTCCGGAATAGGCACGCTTGAACAGCGTTTGTTGCAAGCCGAACCGGGTCCATTGCCTATTTGTCGGCCTCGCAATTCCAGCTGTCGACGCCCGGCCGTGGCGCGGTTTGTTGAAGGCCAGCCTATTCCAGTCACGGCTGCTTCCGGTTCGAACTCATCGCTCATCCACATGGGTATCTCCACCATCGCGGCTTGACAAAGAAGCAGGCAGGTCATTATAAAATTGTTATAATATAACATACATAGGTGTGCCTCGACTATGAACCTTACCCAACATACGGCCTCCCTGGACAAACTCGCCGTGTCGACGTCAACCGTTTGCGCCGTTCATTGTCTTTCTTTACCGCTCTTGCTCGGCGTGTTTCCCGCGCTTGGGGCAACGGTCTTTGGTCAAGAGGCCTTCCACGTTTGGCTCCTCTGGCTGGTCATTCCGTTGAGCGTCGTCGGGCTCTCACTTGGCTGCCGCAGGCATAAGGATCTTTGGGTTGTCGCGCTTGGTTTTTCAGGCCTCGCAATCCTGGTTGCAGCGGCCGTGCTCGGGCACGATATGCTCGGTGAAACCGGCGAACGCATTGCCACGCTGATCGGTGCCGTTGCGATCGCTGCGGGGCATCTGCGAAACTATTCGCTTTGCCGGCGCGCGGATTGCGCCCACGAAGCCTGAAGTCGCTGGCAAACCTCGACAAGAATGGGGGGCACGATCAACCGCAGAAACCTTGCCGAACGCGTGCGCTACAATGCACGGGGTCCCGTGACGACGATTGCGCAGCAGCATGGTACCGGTGAACGACGCTGCGTCTTCAGATCTCTGCCCCTTCGGCGTGCAACATGAGCTGGCGCTTGACGATGCGGCGCAATGTGGGATGGCATGAACGTGGCCCCAATTCCGGTAACAATCGTAACGGGTTTCTTAGGAGCCGGTAAGACGACGCTGGTCAACGTGCTGTTGCGCGACGCGGCATTTGCTGAGACCGCAGTCCTTATCAACGAGTTCGGTGACGTTCAAGTCGACCATGACCTTGTCGCCGACTTCAGCGACGAACTGGTACTGACGACCACAGGTTGCATCTGCTGCACGGCGTCAAGCGATATCAAGCGCTCTTTGTTTGATCTCTGGCGCAAGCGTGAGGCTGGCGAGATCGGCTCCTTCAAGCGCGTGCTGGTCGAGACCACCGGCTTGATGGATCCGGTCCCTGTGATCAATTCGCTCCTGTCACCGCCCTCGGGCGATCGCATCGACAGCGTTGTCAGCCAACGGTTCGCACTCTCTCGGGTCCTGACGCTGTTTGACATCGTCAATGGCGGCATCACGCTCGACCATCATCCCGAAGCACTGAAACAGGTTGCCCTGGCTGATGTTGTGCTGCTCACGAAGACGGACATGTCACGCGACCCCGCCACGCTTCGCGACATCGAGGTTGATAAACAAAGAATCTCAGCGCTCAATCCCGGCGCGATGATCCTCGATCGCCACGCGGATTGGTCTGACATGCGCGCGCTTTTTCTTGCAACGGATACCTACGATCTCAGGGGCAAAGGCGACGACGCGATCGCCTGGCTGAAGGCCGAGCAAATCCAGTTGGAAGCCGACGGCGATGATGCGCATGATCACGATCATCATCATGGTCAACATCACGACCACTTGGATCGGACGCGACATGGCGACGACATTCGCAGTCATGTCATTGTCCTTGACCAGCCGATCCGCCCCCTCGTGTTCCACATGTTCCTTGAGGCGCTCAAGATGAGCGCTGGAACGGACCTACTTAGGATCAAGGGGCTGTTCGCGCTGTCTGACGAGCCTGACCGGCCCGTCGTCGTCCATGGTGTGCAACACATCGTGCATCCGATCGACCAACTCAACCAATGGCCCACGGATGACAAACGGACAAAAATCGTCCTGATTGGTCGCAACCTCAACATCGACGCGTTCCGGAACCTTTTGGCGGCAACGCCTTCGGAGATGCGCGCGGTCTCGGCACCTGCCGAGCCTTCACGATAGTCGCCTAGATCTACGATCGCGCGCATTCGCTGACAGGAGACAACGTCTTCTGATCAACGCGGGTGCGCGCGCCTCCATGCCTCGCACGTTGCGATTGACCGGAAAAAGCCTTTCGCGGCGAAACTCCATGGTTCAAGCCTTGAATGGGCCGGTGTTCTGGATTCGCGAACACGATCCGACGTGCACCCGGGATCAAGTGTTCGATCCAGAACACGAGGCCCCTCGACAAGCCCTTCGATGAACGGGCAAAAGCGAAAGCGCATCTTTCGGCAGACGATGCGCCCCGCAAATTCGATCGGCACGAAGCTGTGGCCGCATGCTGATCTTGGTCCGAGGGGATAGTGCCATGGTCGCATTGTTCAGCTACGTCTGAGCTTGCAGGAACCCCATCATCGCCGCATTAAACGCTGTGGTCTGCTCGATGTTCGAGAGGTGCGAAGCCTCTTTCAGAATGACGAGTTCAGCGCCTTCGATGTGCTGTTCCAGAACACGGGATTGCTCAACCGTGCAGGCTGGATCATCTTCACCGACGATGATGATGGTCGGTGCCTTGATCTTTGCGAGGATCCCGGTCTGGCTCATATCGCGGACGGCGCTCGCGCAACCGATATAGCCCTGTGCACCGGTCGTCCTGATCATCTCGGCAACCTTCCCGACCGCCGCCTTGTCACTGTTCAGGAATGGTTCGGTGAACCAGCGTTTCAACGTGCCATCTAGCAGTGCGCCGATGCCCTGGCTCTCTGCGGTTGAGATGCGGTCGTTCCACATTTCGAGCGTCGGCATCTCGCTGGCCGTGTCGCAGAGCAACAGCGATCTTATGCGTTCTGGATAATTCGCACCGAGGTATTGCGCAATCATGCCACCCATCGATAGTCCGGCGAAATGAACCTTGTCGATTTTGAGCGCATCCAATAGCGCGACAGCGTCTTCGGCGAGAAGCTTGATCGAGTACGGACCTTTTGGCGCATCAGTCGCGCCGTGGCCGCGAGTGTCGTAGCGCAGCACACGAAATGACTCGCTCAAGACAGCCATCTGCGGATCCCACATCGTGTGGTTCGACATGAGACTGTTGCTCAACATGACAATCGGGGCACCTTCGGGGCCGTCAAATCGATAGGTCATGTTGATGCCGTTGGCCTGGATCGTTTGGGTCATCTTTGTCGGTTTCCTGGAACGTCGTGAATGGAGATTGTCAGAGTTGATTCTTCTTACCGGGTTGGTTCTCGAACGCGTAGTTGCCCACGATGTTCGCACCGCGACTGCCCCAACGAGCCGGATGGCCTCGCTTGTATTGATGGGGATAAAACGTCTCTTCGCCGAGTTCCTGGGCGGCGTGCCACGTCCAGTGCGGGTTAAACAGCATCGGACGCGCAAGCGCCACCATGTCTGCCTGCCCGGTCTGCAATATCGTTTCGGCCTGGATCGGTTCACTGATCTGCCCGACGGTTATTACCGGGATATCGACGTGTCGCTTCACTTCGGCCGCAAACCCGGTCTGGTAACCTGGGCCGTCAACGATTGCTTGGTCGGGCGAGAGCCCCCCGCTGGAGACGTGGACATAATCGCAGCCGAGCGCCTTCAGTTCACTTGAGAGCCGCACAGTACTCTCGACATCCCAGCCTCCGTTTACCCAGTCCGTCGCCGAAAGACGCATGCCGACCGGATTGTCGGCTGGAAATACGCCTCTAACAGCTTCGAAGATCTCGAGCGGAAAACGCATTCGGTTTTCCAGACTGCCACCATATTGATCTGTCCGACGGTTGGAAATCGGAGACATGAACTGGTGCAGCAGATAGCCATGCGCACCATGCAGCTCAATGATGCCGGCGCCACTTCGCGCCACACGCTCAGCCGATGCGCAGAAAGTCGCGATCAGCTCCTGGATGTCTGCCACGGTCAGCGCGCGTGGTGTTGGCCAGGCTGGCGAAATTGGAACGGGCGATGGACCGACGGCCTCGTAGCCGCCTTCAGCAATCGGTTTGGGCCCGCCACCCTCCAAAGGTGTTTTGGCGGATGCTTTGCGGCCGGCATGGCACAGCTGGACGCCGAAGGCGCCGTTGCCGAACTGATTGACAAAAGCGGCAACTCGGCCAACCGCCGCCTCTTGCGCGTCCGTATAGAGCGACAGGCAGGACGGGGCATTGCGCGATGTCGGCTCGACATAGCAAGATTCCGTCAAAATGAGCCCGGCTCCCGACAGCGCAAACTGCCCGAGGTGAACGAGATGCCAATCGCCCGCTACGCCGTCGTCAGCCGAAAACTGCGTCATCGGCGCGACAACGATCCGATTTGGAAGTTTCAGTCCGCGTAGCTCAATGGGACGAAACAACATTGATGTCATTGAGAAGAGCCTCTCTATCCAGCCAACGATGTCTTGCTTGATTTAACATTGTTGCAGCGCATTTAATAATGTTGCATCATTTCACTGAGCTGACAACGCGTCGCGGAAGACTCCCGCGTGATTTAAGGCATGACGAACATGGCAGTGAGCCGGTCCACCAGTGCAAGCGTTTCTGTTCGGGCCGCGGCAACCAAACGCGCGCCTCGCGACAAGGCGCCGCCGGTTCCCGTCAAGCGCGAGAGCGGCAGCATTCAATCCATTGAGCGCGCGATGGCGATCGTCGATCTGATCGCCAAGGAACCAGACGGCATTTCTCTGGCGGAACTCAGTTCGAAGCTGGGCCTAAATAACTCGACGGTGTTTCATTTGGTGAAGACTCTCGACAAGCTTGATGTCGTCGCGCAGATCGCGGAGACAAAGCGCTATCGTATTGGTGGTCATCTGTTCCAGTTGGCGGCAGGCGCCCTCAACGAAACGACGCTGCTGTCGCTCGCAACACCACTGCTCGAGAGACTGAGCCAGGACACTGGCGAGTCCGCAAACCTTGCTGTGCGCTCACGGCACGAAGTCATCGTGATTGCGCGCACAGCGGCGACCGGCATGCTGCAATTGGCCGGCCGTGCCGGCACCACGCGGCCGGTCCACGTTACGGCCACCGGCAAGGCTTTGCTGGCCACGATGCTGCCAGAAGACCTCGAACAACTTCTGGCACAGCATGATTTTCAGGCGTTTACACCGAAATCGATATTGGATGCCGAGACCCTTGTCGAAGAGCTCGAAAGCGTCCGCAAGACGGGGCTCGCGTATGACCGATGTGAATTCGATGCTGATGTGACCTGCGTGGCAAAAACGGTTCATGATTTTGCCGGGCGCCCTGTCGCCGCAATCGGCATCTCAGGCCCCGTTTGGCGGATGGCTCCAAAGCTGATGCGCAAGAAGGTCAAGTATTTGCGTCAGGCCGCGTTGGATCTATCGGCCAAGTTAGGGGGCCCCAGTGAATAGCCTGCGGAAGCCCTACCTCTTATCCCAATTGTCAAACCTGTCAGGAGTTTAAAATGCAAGCCATGAAATTAGGAACTGCGATCTGCGCGATATCAGCGTTCGCCTTCAGCAGCACTGCGCAGGCGCAGGACGTCAAAGTGCTAGGTGGCGGCCTGAAGGGCGGCGCCTATGCGATGGCCGTTGGCCTCAGCAAATTGCTTAAGGACAAGGCTGGGATGAACGCGCAGCCGCAAACATCCGGCGGCATGGTCGCACAGGCACGGCTGTTGGAAAAAGGTTCGGCTCAATTTGCCTTCGGCATCGGTGGTCCGATTGGCGCCTGGGCCTACAAGGGTGAAGGGCGTTTCAAAAGCGAAGGCGCGAAAGCCAAGCTACGTGCCATCATGGCCTATCCGTTTGGCAATCTGCAATGGGTGACGCTGGCTGACTCGCCGGTCAAGTCGCTGGCAGATCTCAAAGGAAAGACAATCTCCGTCGGCAAAGCGTCCAGCACCACACAGACGTTCGGAAAGATCTTCATTGAAGCGCACGGCATCAAGATGTCGGAGTTGAAAGCAACAACCCCGGGGTTTGGCGGCGGTTTCAACCAACTGCGCAATGGCAACGTTGCAGCCCACCTGACGTTGGGCAAGACGCCGATCTCAGCGCTGCGTGAGATGGCGACGACCAAAAACTTCCGCCTGGTTCACATGGACCCAGCTGTCATCAAGAAGATTGCCGATGGCATCGGCAGCGGCGTCACCATTGATAACATTGCACCTGACGCTTACGGGAATGCGCAAAAAAACACCAAGGCGGCGACGACGCTGGGTCTGTTCTTCGGCTTCTCGACGAGTACCAACACATCGGCCGATCTCGTCTACAAGGTCACGAAGGCACTTTTTGAAAACCTGGATGATTACAAGAAGGCAACCAAAAAGGCCAAGGCCGTGACGCTGGAAGCAGCCTGCAAAGGTCTTGCGTTCCCGCTGCATGAAGGTGCCAAGCGCTACTACAAGGAAATCGGCCACAAAGGCTGCTCGTAAGGCCGCCGTGCATTGCTCTTCCCTGCTACCGGCAGGGGAGAGTTTCTTTTAACAACGACCTGGACAGGAGTGGCGGCCGGTGGCGCGATATCACCAATTGTGCGCCCGGTTTACCTGGCTTCTAGCGCTCGCCTTCGCCGCATTTGAATTCTATACGGTTGGCTTTGAGATCCTGCCGCCGCTCGGCCAGCGGGCCACGATGCTGGCGTTCGCCGCGGTGCTGACGTTCCTGCTTTATCCAACGGCCCAATGGACGACACGTGATGACCTGGCTACGCCGCGCAGACTGCTGGCAGCGGTGTGGGACTACGCACTCATACTGGTTGCGCTTGGCTGTTGCGGCTATCTGATCGCAAACGAAGCAGCGCTGGCGGACCGTCTTGGCGCCGAAACCAATACTGATCTGATCGTCGCGTTCATTGGACCGATCGTCGTACTCGACATGGTCCGCCGTGTCGCAGGCCTGCCACTGTTCTTCATCTGCGTGACCGTCGTAATCTATGCCTACTGGGGAGATGTCGTCCTGGTTGGCGCCGGCGCGCTGCTCGCGCTTTACGTCGCCCGACATTTCGGCGGCGCCAAAGCAGCCGCCGCTCTGTTCGCGGCGATGGCAATCGCGCTGCTGTTTCCGGATGTTCGCGCGGCGCTCGATCCGTCATCGTTTCCCTACAAGGGCAATGATCACGACCGCCTCGCCGCCTATCTGTGGCTGACGACGGATGGCACGTTCGGCTCGATCACCGGCATCATGACCGAGTTCATTTTCATATTCATTCTGCTGTCCGGCGTGCTTGAGGCAACCGGTGCCGGGCAGATTCTGATGGATCTCGCGTTCGCCTTGACGGGCCGTTATCGGGGCGGGCCGGCGCAGTCGGCCGTGGTTGCCAGCTCGATGTTCGGCATGGTCTCGGGCAGCACCATGGCAAACGTGGTCAGCACGGGCACCTTCACGATTCCCCTGATGATCAAGACCGGTTTTTCCAAACGCATGGCGGGAGCAGTCGAGGCCGTTGCTTCGTGCGGCGGGCAGATTATGCCACCGATCATGGGTGCCGGCGTCTTCATTATGTCGGAAATCATTGGCGTGCCGTATCTGGACTTGATGATCTATGGCCTGATACCGGCGCTGCTCTATTTTTTCAGCCTATCTTGCTCCATTTACTTCGAAGCGTCGCGCATCAAATTGCGCGGCATGGATTCGCAAGACATCCCCAGCGCCAAAGAGCAAATTGAGAAGGGCGGCTACCTGCTGATCCCCGTCCTCATCTTGATGGCCAGCATCATCAGTGGCGAAACACCAGGGCGGGCCGGCTTCAAGGCTGTCGTTGCGCTGCTTGTGATGGTCGACCTTGTGCGCTCGCTCAGGTGGATCCGCTCAAGATGGGGCAACACCGTTGCACTCGTCGCTGGCGCCGTGGTCCTCGGTGCGCTTGGTCTGGCGTACGGGCCGATTGATACGGGCGCACTCTTCAGCGGTACGCTGGCGGTTCCATTCTTCGGAGACGTCGGCTGGGTGCGTTTGGCGCTGGTTGCGCTTGGTCTTGCATGCGCAGCGCTGCCAGCTTTGCGCGGCTTGCCGATCGCGTTCCCGCTGGCTCTTGCAACAGCGACCTGGAAGTTGCCATCCGAATTGTTGTGGGTCGGACAGATCCCTTACGTGGGGCTGTTTGTGCCGGCAGCGTTGGTCGCCCTCGTCATCTACCTGATCGTGCTGCCGGTATTGAGGGAAGGTCCGGTGCCATCGGCAAGTGAAGGCGCGGCTGACTATGGCCGAGCCGTCCTGACCGGTTTTGAGAGAGGAGCGAAAAACTCGCTCAGTCTTGTTGCTGCCACCTCGGCGATCGGCATGGTTGTCGGATTACTGGTGCTGGCCGCTCTCGGCGTGCGCATCTCAATTTTTGTGACCGAAGTGGCAACGGTCTCGCTGTTCCTTGCACTGCTGCTGGTTATGTTTGCTTCCTTGGTGATGGGCATGGGACTGCCAACCGTGGCAGCCTATCTATTGCTTGTGATCGTCGTCGCACCGGCACTCAATGAACTGGGCACCTCATTGGTCGCAGCACACATGTTCATCTTCTACTTCGGTGTTATCAGCTCCATTACCCCGCCGGTTGCATTAGCCGCCTATGGCGCCTCCGGCATTTCCGGCGCCAATGCAATGGATACGGGGCTGACCGCATGCCGCCTGGCGATTACCGCATTCATCGCACCGTTCCTGTTCACCTATTATCCCGAACTGCTTTTGATGGAGGGATCCGCTTTCGAAATCGCTTATCGCTTGGCGGCCTGCCTCGCGGGCATCTACTTTATCGCGATGGCCGCCATGGGATACGGATTGGCGGCGCTCAATTGGCCGTCGCGTATCGTTTTGGTCGGTTGCGCGCTGATGCTGTTCCTGCAGCCGGTATGGCTGAACGCGGCTGGACTGGCGATTGGCGCCGCTCATTTAGTGTGGCAACGCCTGCGTGGCGACGCAACAGACAGCATCACAACATGACAAGGAGAACAGGTTCAACGATCGATCGAAACAATGATCAAATAAACCGCATTGAGCGGACAAGGAGGAAAGTATGACGTTGAAAAAAACACCAAAGCACGCTGCAATCATTGGCGTCGGGGCGGCACTTGCCGCGACCGCAATGGCATCGCCCGGCGCCATCGCACAGGATGTGCGCCTCACGATCAATGGCGGCCAGACGAAGGGCGCCTTCAATCGGGTGGCAAGCGGCTTGGCTGCATACGCGACCAAGAACGTGACTGGCGTCAACGCGTCATCCAAAGCATCGGCAGGATCGCTCGATAACACGCGGCAGGTGGATGCACGCAAGACCGACATGGGGCTCGTCTTTGCCAGCGATCTCTATGACGGCGTCAAAGGCATCGGTTCGTTCAAAAAGGCGGCAGCGAACGTCCGCTATGTGACCTTCCTGTTTGGCTCAGTCGGACACTTCGTCGTCCCTGACAACAGTCCGATCAAGCAATTAAGCGACATCAAGGACAAGACGATTTCGCTAGGCGGTCCAGGCTCGGGTTCGGCCAAGAACCTGACGAAGCTCCTGAAGCACGTCAAGCTCTGGGGCACGTTCAAGGATGTCTACGCCGGCAAAAAAAGTTCTGACCAGCTGGTGAACGGCAAAGTTGCCGCTTACAATTGGCACCCCGGCATTGGCAGCGGTTTCATCCGTGGTACAGCGAGCAAGATCAAGATCCGTTTCATCGATCTTGACGCGCCGGCCAAGGCGAGCGGGTTCTACAAGGAGTTCCCATACTTCGAGCCCGTGAAAATCCCAAAAACCGTTTATCCGAACGTTGACAAGGATACGATGACGATTGGCACGGGAACGTTGTTGATCGCCCACAAGGACGTGTCCGCTGATGTCGTTTATCGCTTTCTGAAAGGCATCTATTCGGCGGACGGCGCGAAATATCTGGCGGCTGCTTATGGCGGTCGGGCAAAGCAAATGACCGTTGCCAACGGCAACAAGAATTTGGTTGCACCGCTGCATCCTGGTGCTGAGAAATTCTGGAAGGAGATGGGTAAGTAACCGCAGTCCTTGCGCAATGCCTAGTCATACGAAATCACTCCCGCGCAGTGCAGGTTCGTTGCGCGGGGGACAACCTTTTTCCAGCCTGGTTCCATGACCGAAACAAAGATCTTAACTGTCGACGCTGCAGATACAGAAGCGCCCGTCGGCGTCGCGCACCAGCTTACCGGTTTCTGGAAACTTGCTTTTCAAGTGCCCGCTGTCGGATTGGGTCTGTTCGCCCTTTGGTCGGCCGGTCCGGGCATCGCCGAAGATCATATTCATCTCGGCGTTTACACTCTCGTGACGTGGGTTCTCGCGCTGCTCGTTTTGCCCATGCGCCAGGGCATGGATTGGGATACGCCAAGTCTGGCGATACTTGCTCTCGCCGGAGGATGTCTGGCGGCATTGTTCTGGGCGTTACTTCGGTTGGACTTGATCGATGAGCAAGGCCCGGGCGTGCTGGACTACGGATTGTGGACCGGCATCATTCTCATACTGGCCGCACTTGTCTGGATGCCGCGAGCGCTGGACTTCATCCTCATCGGGCTCGCCTGTATCTCTGTCGGCTATTTCATGTGGGAGTATCGCAATCTCATTGAGCGTGCCGGTGCGTGGACCAAGACGGACTTCGGCATTGCCGTTGTTGCAACGATCATCGCGCTTGAGGTTGCCCGCCGCGCATTAGGCCCGTGGATCCCGGCGATCAGTATTTTTGCGATGCTGTACGCGTATTTTGGTGAGTATTTTCCCGCGTCCATATCCCATGCCGGCGTCGATGTCGAAGGCATCGTCAACTACATCTTCTATTCCCAGGACGGCATTTTCGGTGTCATGACCAACGTCATGGCGCAGTTCGTGCTGATCTTCATCTTCCTTGGCGCCTTCATGCAAAGCTCTGGCATGGGCCGCTTCTTTATCGACTTTCCGCTGTCAATCGCCGGCCGGTCAGCCGGTGGCCCCGCCAAAGTATCGGTCATCGCGAGCGCGGTGTTCGGCTCTATTTCCGGCAGCAGCCTGGCCAATATCGTATCGACTGGCTCGTTCACCATTCCTTTGATGAAGCGTGTTGGTTTCCGACCCGTCGTAGCCGGCGCCGTCGAGAACACCGCGTCGCTGGGCGGCCAGCTGCTCCCGCCCGTAATGGGCGCCGGCGTTTTCGTGATGGCTGAGATCACCGGCGTGCCTTATCTCACGATCATCTCGGTCGCAGCTGTTCCGGCACTCCTTTACCTGCTCTCAATCGGCCTGATCGTACATTTTGAAGCAAAGAAGAATGGCATCGAAGGACTGCCGGAGGCTGAGTTGCGCAGTCCGGGTGTTGTCTTCCGTGAAGGCTGGTTCCATTTACTGCCGTTTGCCGTGTTGCTTGGGTTCCTGATCCGAGGATATTCGCCGGACTGGTGTGCCGTCATGGCGATCGCATCAGTCGTGCTAATCAACTGGACCCGGGTTGCGATTGCAAAGTTCACCAGTGGGCGCATGCCGGACCAAATCCTGTCGCTGCCGGCCATCCTGAAAACGCTGATCACCGGCACGCGAAACTCCCTGCTGGTTGGTGGTGCAGCTGGAGCGGTTGGCATCATCGTCGGCATGATCGCGATGACAAGCCTGGGCTTGAAGATGAGCCTGCTGCTGGTCGATCTGGCTGACGGCAGCCTGTTCCTCACCGTTGTTCTGGTCGCGATCGCATCGCTGCTGTTGGGCATGGCGCTGCCAATTACCGCGAGCTATCTGGTGCTTGTCGTGCTCGCAGGCCCGGCATTCGATCAACTTGGCGTACCGATCCTGGCGGCACATCTGATTGTGTTCTGGCTCAGTCAGGACTCCAACATTACCCCGCCGGTTTGTCTTGGCGCGTTCGTTGCCGCGAGCATCGCGCGTGCTGATCCCTGGAAGACGGGATGGATGAGCTTCCGGTTCGCGAAGATGCTCTACATCATGCCGCTTCTCTTCGCCTTCTCGCCCATTCTGAATTTCGGTGATCCGGTCGGAGCTGTTTGGACAATGATGACCGCAACTGTCGGCGTCGTCGCATTTGCAGCATGGACGATGGGCTATCTCCACCGCGAGACCACGCCGTTGGAATGGACCCTGCTCGCTGCGGCGGCATTGATGTGTTTCATGCCGCTCCACTTTTCGATACTTGGCTTCGTGCCCGGTTATGTGGTCAATATCTTCGGAGTGTTGCTGCTGGCGTCTGTGCTGATCTGGCAGCGCCAATCATTGAATACTGCAAAGAATGCCGGTTGAAGGAGAACACCCCGTGTCTGATGAACGCTACCCAGCCTGCCAGGGGCCTGACCCGCAACCGACGCGGGCAAAGTTCGACATTCCAACCGGTGCAATCGATTGCCATGCCCACATCTTTGGCACGCCCGACCAGTACCCCTACTCAACCGGCCGCGGCTACACGCCGCCTGAGGCATCGCTCGAAAACTACCTCAAGCTGCACAAGGCCCTCGGCGGTATCGACCGAGCCGTGCTCACGCAACCGAGCGTCTATGGCACGGACAATGCCTGCATGCTCGATGTGGTCGACCAAATGGACGGCAAGTTCCTTGCCATCGTCGCGGTCGATGCTTCGGTGACAGACAAGGAACTGGAAGGCTTCCATGCGCGCGGGGCCCGTGGCGCGCGGGTCAATCTCGTTGATAAAGGCGGCAACCCGTTCGATGGCCCGCGGGCTGTGCAGAAGTTCACCGAGCGAATCAAGGATATGGGCTGGCATCTCGAAGTTCTGATCCATGTCCATGAATTTGACGATCTGCGCGCGACCATGAACGGCATGGCTGTCGATGTTTCTTTTGGCCACCTGGGCTACATGAAGACAAGCAACGGCATCGAGCATCCCGGATTTCAGGAGTTCCTGGACCTACTGCGAGATGGTCACAGTTGGGTAAAGCTGACCGGCACTTACCGCATCACAACGCGGGATGCGACGCCATACGACGATATTGAACCCTTCGCCAAGGCATTGCTTGCGGCCAACGAAGATCGCATCGTCTGGGGAACCGACTGGCCACACCCTGCCGTCAAAGGCAATATGCCGAATGACGGCGCGCTCATGGACCACCTCGCCGATTGGGCACCGGACGCGAACCAACGCCAGAAGATCTTGGTTGAGAACCCAAAGTTGCTCTACGGTTTCGAGTAGCGAGAAGCTTAGCTAAACAGACAACGCAGTCACGAACGCCGTACGGTGACGCCAGCGTCAACGAGCTTGACTATGTCTTCATCACTGTAGCCGGCCTCTTTTAGAACCTCTGCCGAGTGTTCGCCCAACTGCGGTTGCAGGCGCTGGATCTCGGCGGGGGTCCGGCTGAAGCGTTGCGGTATATCCGTCATGCGCAAGCGCCCCTCGGTTGGGTGCTCGACCTCTTTCCAGAAGCCGGTCGCCTTGAGCTGCTCATCATCGAGCAGGTCGTCGAGTGTATTGACCGGGCCGTGCGGTATATTGCTGTCGGCGAGCAACGCACTCCATTCGGCGTTGGTTCTTGTTGCCGCGATCTCTCCGAGCAAAGCGTAGTATTCCTCAACATGTTTGAGACGGGATTGAAGCGTCAGGAAACGCTCATCGTCACCAAGTTCCGGTCGGCCGACCTTCGCGCTGAACTCCTGCCAATGTCCGTCGGTGTATGGAAGGAGAGCGAAAAAGCCATCCTTGGTGCGATAGGGCCGACGCTCAGCATTGAGAATCCGCTTGTAGCCTGCAGTGCCGACGGCCGGCAAAAAGGTTTCACCAAACAGATGCTCGACCATCACATTGGCGACGAGCGTTTCAAACATTGGCACTTCGATATCCTGGCCAATCCCCGAGCGCTCGCGTTCAACAAGGGCGGCAAGAATCGCGATCGTAAAGGCCTGCGATGTGGTCTTGTCGGCGACAACGCTTGGCACGAAGCGTGGTTCTCCGTCGATGACTGACTGCAGCGCTGCCATGCCTGTGCCGGCCTGAATAATATCGTCATAGGCTGCCCTGGCGCCCATTGGACCTTCCGCTCGATAGCCGTATGCCGCAGCGCAGATGATGGACGGATTGACCGCACACAATTGCGCGTAGGTTAGCCCCAGTCTCTTGGCTGGTGCAGTGCGGAAATTGTGCAGGACGACATCGGCCGTCTTTGCCAGTGCGTACAAAGCATCGCGTCCGCCATCAGACTTCAAGTCCAACACAATGGAACGCTTGTTGCGATTGCAGCCCAAGTAGAACGAGGTCATTTGCTTGTTGCGCGCCGGGCCCAGATAACGGGTCGTGTCGCCGGTGTGAGATTCGACTTTGATTACATCCGCGCCAAGATCGCCAAGGGTTTGGGCGGCCCAAGGACCAAGCGCGACAGTACTGCATTCGATCACGCGAATGCCGTTAAGAGGGCCTGCCATCTATCCGTGTTCTCCTTCGTCTGGTTGCTAGGCTCAGCCTATATGATGAGCAGAGTTGCTTGTATATGTTTAGGTTATACGCCAAGCGCGGCGCGATATTTTGGAGTGCAGGTCTTATGAATGATGCGGCCATTGATACGCATATGGGTGCCGACTGGGTTGCGCCTGATTGCGCCGGCATGAATTTCTATGAGTGTGACCCGGGGCTCAATCTCGGCCTGGCGCTTTATCTGCCTGATGATCTGCGTGCCGTGGTCGAACCTCATATGCGCGAACTCGGCCGGCTGGGCGGTACGCGGCTGGACGAGCTTGCACGCATTGCGGACCGGCATCCCCCCGTCCTGCATCCCAGAGATGCTTTCGGCCGTGATATCGAACGGATCGAATACCACCCGGCCTTCGCGGAAATGGAGCGCATGGCATATGGCAAGTTCTCGATTCACCGCATGAGCCATGTCGGCGGCGTATTCGGTTGGCCGGAACCTATGCCGCCCTTGGTTAAGTACATCTTCCAGTACTTGTTTGTTCAAGGTGAATTCGGCCTGATGTGCCCCGTCTCGATGACCGACACGGGCATTACGTTGCTGAGCAACACTACGTCACGCGACGTCGCCGAAAAGTATCTGCCGCGGATGCTGTCCGATGATGTCGAGGCATTGTACAGATGCGCGCAGTTCCTGACCGAGCAAGGCGCCGGCTCTGACGTTGGCAATATCGAGGTTCGGGCCAAACCTGACGGCGATCAGTGGCGCATCTTTGGCGATAAGTGGTTCTGCTCCAGCACGGATGCGGAGGTCATTCTGCTGCTGGCGCGCACGGATGGCGCACCATCCGGCAGTCGGGGCCTCAGCCTGTTCCTGGTCCCGCGCGAGCTTGATGATGGCAGTAAGAACAACTACCGGATCGTCAGGCTCAAAAACAAACTCGGCACGAACTCGATGGCATCAGGTGAAGTCTCGCTAAATGGTGCTGTTGGTTACTTGATCGGTGATCAGGGCAGTGGATTGCGCCAGATCATGAAGACGGTCAGCCTATCGCGTCTATCGCACGGCGTGCGAGCGGCCGCGATGATGCGGCGATGTTTGAACGAGGCGCTTCAGGTCGCACGTCACCGACGTCAGTTTGGTGCCCGCATCATCGAGTTCCCACTACTTCGCCGGCAACTGATGAAGATCATGCTGCCGACGGAACAGGCCTTGAGTGTCCTCTTGTTTGCCGGTCACGCCATGGCTGCCGCCAACGCGGGTGATGACGAGGCTGAGAAGCTCGTCCGCATTCTCACGCCTCTGCTCAAGTTGCGCGCGTGTCGAGACAATGTGCCTGTCGCGACCGGTGCGATGGAAATACGCGGCGGCAACGGTTACATCGAAGATTGGGTCAACGCGCGTCTCATTCGCGATGCCCAGGTTGGGCTGCTGTGGGAGGGTACGTCGAACATCAATGCGCTGGATGTTATTGCGCGGGCGATCCCCAAGGTACGCGCCCATGAGGCCCTGGCCGCCGGGTTACACGCGAAGCTGGATGAGACGACCGGATTGCCCGGCCAATTCAAAGGGCAACTGGTCAGTCAGTTGGATCGTGCGATGTCATTTGCGGAGGGAATTGCTTCGGATCCACGACATGAGGACAAGGCCAGACTGGCGGTGAACGCCTTGTATAATGTCACGTCAGCTGTTCTTCTGGCCTGGGAAGGGGCATCCGCTGGTCAGAACGGTGGCGACGCTCGACGATTGTTGCTGGCGCGCATGGTGCTTGACCACCGCCTGCTGCCGCAAGACCCGATGGCAACCGGTGAGAACAAGTTCGACAAGGCTGCAGCTGGTCTCCTGCTTGATGACGCACCGGCTAGACTGCCTGATGTCATCAAAGCCCTCACGCTTTGAAAGCCGCTGATCGCGCCATGTTGATGAGATCGAGCATCCTTCGAGCATCAGCCGTTATGTCGCAAATATTGCGACGGTCTTATAGATATGAGGTTTTGTTGCAACATGCACCCGTCCAAGGAAGAACTAAAGGCCAAGGCGGTAGCGGAAATCGATCGCCGCGCCAACGAAATCGTTGCCTTGAGCGTCGACATCCTGGCGCATCCTGAAACTGGTTTTTTTGAGACGCGAACCTCGAAAGTTGTACAGCAGAAATTTGGCAGTATGGGCTTGGCGTTTGAAGCCAAACTTGCCCGAACGGGTGTTAAAGCTCGAATTTCCGGAGGGAAACCTGGACCAACGGTTGGAATATTGGGCGAGTTGGACGCCATTCTTGTGCCTGAAAGTCCCGTTGCAGACGCCCAAACGGGAGCGGCGCACGGCTGTGGCCACAATGCTCAAATCGCTTCCATGATTGGCGCTGGATTTGGCCTGCAACCCATCATGCAGCACCTTGATGGTGATGTCGTGCTGTTTGCTGTGCCGGCAGAAGAATGCATCCAAATAGAAGAGCGTCTTGAGTTGAGGGCCAACGGAGATTTGGAGTTCATCATAGGTAAGCCCGAGCTTATCCGCCTCGGTGCTTTTGATGATATCGACATGGTAACAATTACACATACACCGCATGGCCAAGACGAGAGCAGTGCCAGTGTCGGTGACACGCACAATGGTGCAATCATCAAGCGCATACGCTTCGGTGGTGTTGCTGCACACGCCGGTAGTTTCGCACACAAGGGCGTCAATGCTCTCAAGGCCGCTATGCTGGCCATTTCAGCGATCGACGCGCAACGCGAGCGGTTCAAAGAGGAGGATCTCGTTCGTATCAGCCCTGTCATTACGAAAGGGGGTGATGGAACGAGTTCGGTGCCCTCGGATGTGCGCATCGAAACGATGATCCGCGCGCGTACAGTCGATGCAATCCAGCATGCAAGCGAATTGGTTGATCGATGCATGCGCGCCGGCGCAGTGGCAATTGGCGCAGTCCTGGATATTGAGACGGTGTCTGGCTACATGCCTAACACACCCGACCCTCGATTGGTTGCTCTACAGCATGCAAACTGCGCACGAATCGTTGGTGAGAAAAACATGGGTGTCGCGCGTCATCAAACCGGGTCAACTGACGTTGGCGACCTGACGATGCTGATGCCTGCTGTTCACCCGCGCAGCGGTGGGACAATCGGATCACCGCACAGCAAAGAATACTATGTTCGAGATCACACGCTTGCTGCGGTCAATCCGGCGAAATCAATGGCAATGCTGGCCATCGACCTGCTCTACGATGGTTCAGCTGAGGCAAGACAGGTTCTTTCCTTGTCGCCGCCGAAACTCGATCGCCAATCTTATTTGGAACTGCGTCGATCATTCGATCAACGCGTAACGTTTGATGGCGCCAATGCATAATGGCGGCGACCTGTTTCGTCGTCGCCTTTCGCTGTTGGCAAACCTTCTATGCCACTGCAACGGCGATGTCGGCAGGTGGGCCACGGCTGGCTGCCGCCGTTCGTCAGCTTGTGTGGGGTACAGCAGACGATTTCGATCGCCGCGCTACTGCCGAGTTTGACCCCTTTCCGCTCACAGGCCGTTCCGCCATTGATTCAGCGGCCCGATTGCCATCGATGCCTTTGGGCCTGCAGGAGCAACCTCAATCCACCTCAGCCCGCACGGTTCAAAAGTGCTCTAGATATCTGAACCGCTGACGGCCGCCGCCTGTTTCTCCGGAAACAGCGTCTCAAAGCGCGAAAGCGTGCTTTCGACGATGGGTATCAATAGGAGCCCGAGCGCCAAACCGATGATACCGTCGATCAACGCTGTGACAAGCCAATTGACGAAACCGAATGCGCCGCCGCTTGAGGCCGCGTAGGCGATCGCCTTGATCGTTTCATAAGGCCATTGAACACCAAGATCGTTGAGCCCGTGAATGATGATGGAACCGCCGACCCACAGCATTGCAGCCGTCCCGACCGTTGAAATCACCTTGAGAATGGTTGGCATGGCCGAAACGAGATTGCGTCCGAAGGCACGTGTCGCTTCAAAACTGCCGGTGCGGCTGAGTTTCAATCCGATATCGTCGAGCTTCACGATGAGGGCGACGGCGCCGTAAACGACAACGGTGATCAGGAATGCAACAATCGCCAGAACGATAAGCTTTATCCAGAAATTCTCAGCATCGATAGAGGCCAGCGTGATCGTCATAATTTCCGCCGAGAGGATAAAATCCGTCTTAATCGCCCCCTTGACACGTTGCTGTTCCAGATGCGCGGCGTCCAACGTCGTGGCCTGTTGCGGTCCCGGATCATGATGTCCTGACATAGCGTGCCAGATCTTTTCCGCACCCTCGAAACAGAGATAGGCGCCGCCGACGAGCAGAAGCGGCGTAATCGCCCAGGGCGCGAGCGCTTCAAGCAATAGCAATGCCGGCAGGAGAATAACGAACTTATTGAAGATCGAGCCGCGGGCGATCTTGGCAACGATTGGGATCTCGCGAGCTGCTGGCAGGCCAGTGACGTATTTGGGTGTCACGGCAGCGTCGTCGATCACGACGCCGGCGGACTTGCTGCCTGCCTTGATGGTCTGGGCTGCAATATCATCGAGTGACGACGCAGCCAGCTTGGCGATGGCCGCCACGTCGTCCAAGAGTGCAAGGATTCCGCTCATGTTTGGTCCTGAGTGTTACGAGGCCGTGGACTCAATTGTTCTGATCCAGATTCGCACGGCGGCGAGCGTGACGAAAGCGAAAAATTCCTCGCCAAACGTATCGTAGCGCGTTGCGCTACCCTAGAGTTGTATGAGGCAATTGAAGAACCGCTCGACGTGATTGCGCGCGCGATAAACCTTCTTTTTCCAGCGATTTTTCTTCTTCCTGTTCGAGCGGTTCGGAATATCTGCGCCGGCAGGCTTTGAACGAAAGTGGTCGCGGATATGGCGGCGGCATCATAGCTCTTGCCGCCAGCTCATTGGCAGTGCCAATTGAGTATAGAGCCCTGTCGGGCAGATCATCCAAATGCTATCGCAACGGCGGACATGGAATTAGGTCACGGGACGACAGCGTACAAACAACGTCTTGACCACAAAACCTACATTCCGAGAACTCGCTGTTCTCGTTTGCTAATCACTTTTGCGCAGCTGCGTCTCCCTTCAACTCATAGACCAGAACCGGCTCTCGAATGCCCTTCAAGTGCACCTCGCCTTTTTGCTCTACTGAATAATCGTCTTCGATCGCAGTATAGGCCCGCGGACTGAGAAGAATTTCGCCGTCGTCGGCCAAATCGCAAAGCCGGGCGGCGAGGTTCACCGCCGTGCCGGATGCAGTGTAATCATAGCGGCCTTCGTAACCCACCATACCAACTGTTGCGTAGCCGAGCGAGATCCCGACACCAAAACCGAGGCGATAGCCCAAGCGCTTCCAACTGCGACACAGCTCTACCATTCGGGCCCGCATCGCTATCGCCAGACGCACGGCGCTACCGGCCGGATCCTCACAAGGCAACGGATCGTTGAACAACACCATAATGCCGTCGCCCATCCGATGATCAACGCCTGCGCCATAGTCGGCAATCAATTTACCCATTTGCTCATGATACGATTGCAGAACTTCAATTGTCTCTTCGGGCTCGGCGGTTTCACAAAAGGCGGTGAACCCGCGGATGTCGCAGAACAGTACCCCTAGGAGTGCGCGGTGGCTCGATAGCAGTTGATCCGAACCGCGCGAAATGACCGCGTCGGCGACTGCGGCAGGCATGAACCTCTTGAGCCGCCCCATCCGCTCAAGCTCACCGACCTGAGATTCGACACGTTCTTCGAGAAAGGTGTTCAGTTCCTGCACTTCTCTCGTGCGTGCCTCCAGAGCCTGGAACTGGCGGACATTCTCGATGGCGATAACAGCCTGCTCGGCGAATGTCTGAACCAGTTCAATCTCGTCTGGCTTGAATGGTCGTTTTTCGCGCCGGTAAAGACCGATCGAACCGATGCCAATGCCATTGCTGACCAGCGGGACCGTTAGGACAGATCGAACACCCGCTTCTACGACGGTCACACGATCCTTGTCCCCATCTGCGTAAAGCGGATCGAGTTCTGCGTCTTCCAACTGCAGAACCGCGCACTCGCGCACTGATCGCGCGACCAAGAGCTGGCTGCCGATCGGCCAACTCCAACCCGGGCGGAATGGCTCAAAAACTTCGATTCCATCCGCAACAATCTCTAGCCGCGTTCCATCCTCGGATAACATGTTTAGATTGCCAAAGGGCGCTCCACAAAGATGCTGAGCATTCTCCAAGATCGCCTTGAAAACCGGAGTGTCATCAGATCGGTTCTGACCGATAACCTGAAGGATTTGTCGGGTCGCCGTGTCCCGCTCAAGCCGCGTCCGAAGCTCTCGGAATTGGCGTGCATTCTCAATTGCGATCACGGCTTGTGCTGCAAAGCTCTGCAGCAAGGAAACATCATCCTCAGAGAAGGGGCTGACTTCGCGTCGATAAAGAATGATAGCGCCGATAGCCTCATTGCCACGATGTAAGGGCACGGCCACCACGCTTCGCACGCCCTCGATTTCAACCATTTGAACCCTGCGCGGATCTCTGTTGCGGTAGAGATCATCATCGGCAATATCGTTGGCGCGGACGATTTCGCCATGCACAATCGGACTAACGGCGATGAGGTCGGTGCGCGTAATAGGTTCTGCAAAGCGTTCCAGGATCTCGGCGAACTCCACGCGCGCTCCGCGGCAGGCTGGTATCTTTACGACTGTACGAGCATCATCCACGAGGGTGAGGAAGCTTAATGGAGCGTTACAAAGCTCTGATGCATTCTCCAGAATGGCGTCGAATACCGGTTTCTGATCGTTACGTGAAATACTGATGATCTGCAGAACAGTATTCAACGCGGCTTCCCGCGCAGAGTACATGGCCAAAACACCTCCATTAGTCTCAAACTGAGGTGGTTTATCCCACAAATCGACGAACCTTGCTGCCTCAAAAATTGAATGCCTCCGCTATCGGAGGCTCCGGTGACGTAAGCTTGATGCTGGACACGCGGTGCGCCCAAGTGGAAATGAGCAAATTGACAATGGCCGAGGTGAGGCATCTGCGAGCGACTTGGTGACTGGCCTCCGCCTTGTAATCCATATCCGCTTGACCTTCTATCGCGATCATTGCCGCAAAGATGCTGGAAGTTTCCGGGCAGAATTGGGCTTGAATGGCAGAGGTTCGGCCATCGCCAACATTGTGTCGGCGAGCAACGCTGTTGCGCCTGCCCAAGTCTGCTTTAGTGCGCTGATCACAACATCTCGACGCCCAGTAGATGCCAGTCACGGAGAGGCAGAAGAGCGCCATGTCTGGACACTCAAACCGACTTTATCGCTTCACCTTCGATCTCGACGATGAAATTTGGATCCGCGAGGCCGGCCACTTGTACGTAGGTCGCCGCCGGCGCGTACCCGGCAAGTGCCTTTTCGCGCCCTTGGCGGAACTCTTGCAGGGCTGGCACGGTCGTGAAGAGAGTGACCTTGACGACGTCGGCTTTATCAAATCCAGCCGCACTGAGTACATCTAGAAAATTAGCCCACGTCTGTTGCATCTGCGCTTCAAGCCCCTCGGCAATGCTGCCATCCGCCCGGACGCCGACTTGGCCGGAAATCACCAAACGTTCCACTCTCGCATCGTGGGCAATACCTTGAGAGTAGTTGGATTGAGGTTCTGGAAAATTCGACGGATTGATTTGTCGGTGCATTAGGGTTCTCCGGATAAGGCGGCCGTTTGAGAGTGACTGCAGTGTGATGCTGGGTCACGTGGATGAACTGTTGAACTTGAGGCAGCGAACTCTTAGCAGCTGATAGAACCAGACAAAACACGGTCGTCAACAGAGAGATTCCGCACGATGC
This sequence comes from Hyphomicrobiaceae bacterium, assembly GCA_049116495.1. Taxonomy (GTDB): domain Bacteria; phylum Pseudomonadota; class Alphaproteobacteria; order Rhizobiales; family Hyphomicrobiaceae; genus CAJQQK01. Next base: position 27,628 of record JAGDYV010000115.1, read on the forward strand.
GCTGAGACGGGTCCACGCGCAAGGAACTGACAACCCTGTGTGACGAGTGCGCATAGCCGGACGGCATCACGCGCCCGCCATGACCTCGATAGCCAACGTTGGATCCAGCACTAAGCGCGTTGCCATGGCATCCATAACCGACGCCCGGTCTTTGGATAGCGCCACCGAACGCCGATTGGCGGAAAGGCCATTGGCCGTCGTGGGTCCTCTATCAATCCAAGATTTCGACAATGGCCTTATAACCGCGCGACCTTGCCAGCATCAGCGCTGTTTGACCTTTGCGGTCGCGGATCGACTTGCTCGCACCGCCCGCCACCAATGCTCGAACGGTTTCGACGTGATCGCGTCCGCCGTCGCCCAACACGACCGCTTCGATCAATGCCGTCCAACCAAGGTTGTTGACGTGATCGAGCGGGGCGCCAGCTGCGACGAGGAGTTTTACAACCTCGACATGACCCAGGTGAGCGGCCGCAATCAGTGCCGTTCCATCATAGATACTCGTGATTTTGCGGGGGTTGGCGCCCAGCTTGAGCGCCAGCCCAACAAGTTTCGGATCATTTGCGACAGCCGCAATGGTCATGATGTCGTACTTGTCGTTATCGAGTGCATCCGAGTCAGCTCCGGCCTCAATTAACGTTGCGACGGCGTTGTCATGGGATCTGAATGCTGCGACGTGCAGGGGCGTTCGGCCATTGCCGTCGCGCGCTTCCTTGTCAGCGCCGCTCGCCAGTAATCGGCGCATCTCAGCAAGATTGTTGTTCCAGGTTGCAGCGTGAAGACCGTTGTAGGCAGCCGCTTCCGTCGCTGTCGGCGCGGTCTGGGACAGCCCTATCGTCGGCCAAACCGCACAAACCATAACCAAGACAAGACGGGCAGCTCTGAACAATCGATCCATATCGAACAACCTCAGCATTTCGGTTGGACACACAATGCCTCTCAACGGCACGGGCAGACTTGCGGCGCGCCACCGCTCGTCGTGCTTCGTCCAAAGTATAGCGAATCGATGTTCGCCCAATAGGCGGCGGCTTCGCACATCGCACACGGACGGGAAGATGAATACATCGTATGTTTTGATAGATCGCGCGTGCCAAGGCGTCGTGCAGCATCGCGGATGGCTTCCATTTCTGCGTGGGCCGATGGATCGCGGTTCGTCACGACTCGACTCGGTGATTGTCCCACAATCTTGGAACTGGCGGTGTGTACGATGACGGCTCCGTAGCCCTGGTCTCCCTGCGATACGGCAATGTTTCGCATTTCGAAGGCGCGCTCCGTGAAAGCCTGCGGGGTTGGGTTCGGCGGCTGGGCAATTGTCACGCTAACGGCGGCCGTCACAGCCGATGGGCGAAGCAGCGTTGTGGCGCCGAGCAGCCCACCACCCCATCCAATCAGCCACCGCCTCGTCCAGACATCACGATTGGTTTCTTCTTTCATTGTCAAACCTCGTGGTTCGGTTCAGCTGAACCATACCTCCTGTGGCCGCACCCGATCGATACGTTCAAATTGCAAGCCGCTTGTGCATGCGTGCACAGCGCGATTGAGGTATCCTATCTGGATGAGATGTTCCTGCTTGCGCGTTTTCATCCTGTTGGTGCTGAGTGTGGGTACCGCACGGGCCGACAGTTCATCGCCTAACCTTGCCGCTTACTACGATCGGCAAATGGCCCTTGTCGCGGGTAAAGTCTACGCTTGGAAAGACCGCAACCCACCGGTGCGCGTACCGATTGATGCGGTTCAGGTAGGTGTCGGACGGGACAAATACTATGCACTGACGCCTGCCGGGGAACTCATCGCTATCGGTCACACCAGCGGTCGCCGGACAACGCTGATGACCGGCATTACACGCTTTGCGGCCGGTGACAGCGGTGTGCTCGCGATCAACCGAAATGGCGCGCTGTGGTGGCTCGCCGGCAATGGAAAGCATCTGATCGGCCGCGACGCCGTCGCGGCAGCCGTCGGTGATGGCGCAAACTACTACATCACCTCGTCCGGACAATTGTTAGTAAAAGGGCTTGCACATCGTGGGCAGTACGGCGATGGCCGCCTCAAACCGACGGAGCAATTCGTTCAGACTGCATCGCAGGCCACCTACATCACAGCACACACCGGACATGCCATCCTGTTGCTTAGCAACGGCGATGTCCTGGGAACTGGTGGCAACATATTTGGCCCGGTTGGAAAGCACGGCCTTGGCGACAAAGCCGTTCGCTGGAGCAAGATTGCTTCTGGCGCAAAAGCGATTGCGACCGGATCTTCGCATTCGCTAGCCATTTTGAAGGACAACACATTGGTTGCCTGGGGTCGTGGTTACGATACCGACCCCGTCGCGATCTTGCGGGATGTTGTGGCCGTCGCTGCCGGGTCAAGCACAACCATCGCTCTCCAGCGCGACAACACGCTGCTGCAATGGAACAGAGGCCGCACGCCGCGGCCGGTACCTCTGCCGGAATGAGGCGCGACTGAAACGGGTTGCGCACGGTTGCCAACCGGATCACGCCCGGTATGCATGCGGCTGGCGGAGACGGAGGGCGTCAGACGACAATTGATCTCACGTTTAAGTCATTGATATAAGGTTCAAAGTGCCCGGGCGTTTGTGATGAATTGTGTGAAGGTTTGTGTGGCGGTTTTTTCCCGCCAACTCAGACGATCGCTGCGGAGCACCTCGACGCATGAGTCTTTGACACTCGCGGTCACGCCATAGGGGGTGGACCAGAACCAACCGGGACGCCGGGTCCAACCTGCCGTGCGTTCAAAACCAGCGCCCTCGCGTTCTGCACTGGCGATGACGGCAGTTGCTTTTGCATGGGCTTGGAAGTCGCCTATCGTGACCTCCGTTCGATCGATCCAGAAGACCCACCTTGACGCGATCGGATGCGACGGCCGTGGTCCCGGAGACGAAGATCATCACCTGAACCAAGATTGACGCTGAAACTGGCAGGTTCAGTTTCATGTGTCTTCTCGATCGCGACGTTGCCACCGTCGTTATCATCACAATGCGAATGCCGTTGTCGCGGTAAACATCTACAATGGCGAGCAATGATCATCCATCGACTGGGATTCAAACCATGACTCCTGAAGACATCCTTGAGCAACCGGCGCAAGTGCTCAGTCAATCGCAGCGCGAGCAATATTTTGCCGACGGCTTTCTCACAATGCCGAATGCGATTCCGGCTGAGTGGCTTGGTCGGCTGCGGACATTGTCGGAACAGTTCCTCGACTCCAGCAGGCAGTTTACAGCGTCCGACAATGTCTTCGATCTCGGCCCGACCCATTCTCCGGACACACCGCACGTACGGCGCTTAAAGGCATTGGTTGACCGCCACCCCGACTTTTGGGCGTTTGCCAGCAATTCTCCGCTCACCGATATCGCCGCCGACCTGCTTGGTCCGAACGTCAAGTTTCATTCGAGCAAACTCAACTACAAATCGCCTGGTGGCGGAGAAGTCGTCAAATGGCATCAGGATATCTCGGCGTGGCCACACACCAATTACTCACTCGTCACGCTTGGCGTTCATCTCGACGACGTCGCCTATGATGATGGTCCACTCAGTTGCGTGCCCGGCTCGCACAAAGGCGACTTGTTTGTGCAGCGCGACGCGGACAATCGATGGACCGGGTCGATCAACGATGAAGATCTTGCAGACGTCGGCTTGGATCGCGCGGTTGACATGAACGGTGGCGCTGGAAGTGTCATCGCCATTCACTGCCGGACTGTACATGGCTCGCGCGCCAACTTGACCAACAATATACGCGCGCTGCCCTTGTTTGTTTTTGCGTCTGCTGATGCCTTTGCCTGGATGCCGGCACCGTCGCCTACTTCCAAGACTGGTCTGATTGTGCGCGGAAAGCCGGCGTCATTCGCACACCTTGATCCACGACCTTGCCCGGTGCCGCCGAACTGGGCAGAAGAAGGCTATGGCTCGATCTTCACGGCGCAGAAGAATTGATGCCGTGGCGTTGAGCTACCGTTCCCAGCCGAGCCACTTACACACGGCGTCGCCCATGATCAGCTCCTTGTCGGCATCGGGGATCCAGCTGATCGCCTGGAAATGCTCGACGCATTGCTGCCAGGAGCAAGGCATTTTGGTTATATCGGTTCCCCAGAAAAGCCGGTTAGGCCCAAAGGCATCGTACATTACACGGTAGTGCTTATGCAGGCTTTTGAACGGGTAGGCATCGTCGGCGTAAAATGGCCCGCCGGTGAGTTTGACGGCGACGTTCGGGTGGCGGGCAAGGGCGATCAGCTCATGCATATTGGGAAATGCGGCATCGCCTTTTGCGCCTCGCTGCGCGCCCATGTGGTCAACGATGAGTTTTAAGTCAGGGTGCCGTTCGGCGATTTCGCCGAGTAGAGGCAACCAGTCGCCAGCCAGAAGAGCCAGAGGTGTCTGTGCCCGCTCCGCCGCCGGCCACAACCAGTCAATGGAACCATCGGTAGGCCAATTGCGGTTGTAGGATTGGTTGAAATAGAACCGGTACCCGAGCACGCCCGGTAGCCCCTTCCAGTCAGCAATAAGGTCGGGACCGTCCGGTTGATCGAGTGGTGGGTTGGCGAGGATTGCAAAGCGTCCCGGGTAGGATGTGACGGCCTCAACGGCTTGCTCATTGGAATCCGGATCCCAACTCGCTGGTGGGTGCAGAATGGCGCCATCGATGCCGGCTGAATCCATGTCGCGGATCGCGTCTTCGGCCAGATAGGGCGTTGTCAGATGCGGCGGCGTTGCAATGCCCTTGCGCCAGATATGGACTTGCGCATCGATAATCGCCATACCGAGTCTCCCTGGTTCTTCCTTCACACAGAACTACTCGCAGCCGTCAGGCCACCGTCAACGATGATCTCAGTGCCGTTGACATATCCAGCTTCATCGGAGGCAAGATAGAGAACAGCGTGCGCAACATCCCAGGCATTGCCCATTTTGCCGGTTGGGCATTGCGCGTTACGCCGGTCGATCAGACCTTGCAAATCATTGGCGCCGATCGTCTTGGCGAGACGGTGTTCAACAAGTGCAGTGTGCATCAAGCCAGGTACTACGGCGTTGCTGCGGATGCCCTGACGCGCGTAGGTGATCGCGGTCGACTTCGTGAAGGCAAACAGCCCGAGTTTGGTGGTCGAATAAGCGATGTGGGCGCGATCAGCACTCATGCGCAGACCCGCAATCGAGGCAATGTTGACGATCGCGCCTTTGCTTTGCTTCTCCATTACCGGGATGACGTACTTACAGCCAAGGAATGCGGTCTTGAGGTTGTGGTTGAGCTGGGTGTCCCAAACTTCTTCACTCATGGTAACAGCGCTACCAGGCGCCGACCCACCACGTTATTGACGAGAATGTCGATTGCGCCGTAACGATCCACACAGTCCGCTACGGCGGCTTCAACCTGACCGGCATCGGTCATATCGACGCCGCGTGTGGCGCAGGTCCCGCCCTCGTTTTCGATGATGGATTGGGTGACGTCGGCGGCCTCTTGGCGCAAGTCAACGCCAAACACTTTGGCACCCTGGCGGGCAAGCAGGACCGCTGTTGCCTTGCCGTTTCCCCAGACGGACGCATCCGGATCATCTCCAACCGAACCTGCACCGGTTACAAAAGCAACTTTGCCACTGAGATCGAGCATGATGGTTCCTCAAGATTTGCGCGGCGATAGGTGTCGGGCATCGGGTGCCGCCTTGTGCTCCATGACCCGCAAGATCGTCGCGTTCATCATGTAAACGCTCATGATTGCGGTCAACTCCAGTAGGCCCTTCTCACCATAGCGGCTACCCACCGCCTCGTACGTGTCATCGCTGACGGCGGGTGCTTCCAGAAGTTCTCGGCCAAACTGGATGATCAGTGCTTCATCATCAGTTAGATCGTCGAGTGGACCATAGGTGTCGACAGCGTGGATTGCTTCTTCACGCATGCCGGCGGCCAGTCCAAGTTTGACGTGTGCGTTCCAGATGAAGTCAGCATTGGCAACCCGGTTGGCGACAATAATCGCGAGTTCTGACTCTGCTGCCGTCAAGGACGTCCTATAGCGTAGGTGATCGACGAGATCCGAGAGCCGTGCTCCGGCTTCGCCTGCATAGGTCAGATAGCTGCTTGGCGGCGGCATGCTCTTGCGGGTTTCGAGAATATGGCGCACGGCCGCGCGTGTCTCATCGCTGAAGTCATCTGTGTCTGCTGGGAAAGGTAGGCGTGGCATGTCTGGTTCCTTGAAACTAACTATTCGGCAGCCGGCACTTTCGTCAACGGTTCATCGTCCTTGAAGAACGGTAGAATCTCGCGAGCGACGGCTTCCGTATTCTCGCGTGCTTGAGTTACCGGCATCGTGCCAAACTGCGTCTAGGTCAGTGATGCGTTGAAGCGCGCCAGTTCCTGGTACTCTGCAAGCTTCTCGCGCACCGTAGTGGGTGAGCCGACGATGACAACACCCGCCTCGACCAAATCCTCTGCCGTTTGCGGTTTCAAGTTGGTGCGCGACGCTCGGATGCGTTTCATGGATTCAGCACATGTGTACCCAGGCGGTAGAAGCATCTCCAGCGGCATCTTGAGGAACACATTTGATAACGCTTCGAGATGCGGCTTTGCAATGCAAACACATTACGTCATGCTGCGTTATCGCCAACGCGATACCTGACCGAAGTTCAATCAACTGGCCGTCGACTAATAAACAATACAGGATACTCACATGGATCTCGGATTGGCCGGCAAGCGCGCGATTATCACCGGTGGGACACGCGGCATTGGCCGCAGGATCGTCGATCTGCTGGTTGCTGAGGGATGCGACGTTGGTTTCTGTGCCCGCGACCAGGTGCAGGTTGATGGAACGATCAACGAATTGTCGGAAGCGGGTGTTACCATCATCGGTGGCGCTGTCGACGTTACGGACGACGCCCACCTGCGTGACTGGATCAACGAGACTGCGACCTCGTTGGGCGGCATCGATATTCTGGTGCCCAACGCCAGCGCTCTGGTCGGCTCGGCTGATATCGATGCATGGCGCCTGGGGCTGGAAGTCGATGTCCTAGGTACAGTCCGTGCGGTCGAGGCTGCCATGCCGTTTCTCGAGGCGTCTGATCATGCGTCGATCGTTGCCATATCGAGTACGGCGGCTGTCAACACTTCAGGTGGTGTGCGCGCCTATAGCGGTCTCAAGGCAGCGCTCATCAGCTATATCTCGGGCCTCAGCACTAATCTCGGTACCAAGGGTATTCGCGCCAACACGGTATCGCCCGGTGCGATCTATTTCGAAGGCGGCGTGTGGGATAAGCGCAAACGCGAGGCGCCAGATGTCTACGCCGCCGCCGTCGCACGCAACCCGCTGGGGCGTTTGGGAACACCGGAAGAAGTTGCCGCGGCCGTCGTTTTTCTCGCCAGCCCTGCTGCAAGCTACATCAGTGGCACAAATCTGATTGTCGATGGCGCCGCCACGACCCGCATTCAGTATTGAGCGCGAAGCCCAATCTCTTCGACAATTCCGTCGAGCAACAACAAATCCAATGGGATACTTCTATGTCTGAAACACCGCAGCAACAGATTCCCCCGATCTATCATCGCCGGATAGGCGATATCGTCGTGACCGCCATCAGTGATGGCGTGCTGTTGCGCACCAACGAGATGATGACCGATGTCTCCAAGCAGGAGGGCGATGTTCATCTGAAACGAGCGTTCCGCGATCAGTTCGCACTGTCGATCAACGCTTTCCTGGTTCACTCCGGAGATCGACTGGCTTTGATTGAAACAGGCTCTGGTGCGTACCTTGGACCTGAAGCCGGCAAGTTGCTCGCCAATATTCACTCTGCGGGTGTGCTGCCGGGAAGCATTGACACAATCCTGTTGACGCATATGCACCCCGATCATTCCGCCGGGCTCACGGACATGACGTCAGGCAAGTCGAACTATCCAAATGCGGAGCTCGTCGTTCACGAGAACGAGCCAAAACACTGGTTCGACGATAACGCGATGGCGTGCGGTACCGAACGTGAAAAGGAGCTGATGTTTCAGCAAGCCCGTGAACAGTGCGCGCCATACCATGATCGCATGCGCACCTTTACGTCCGGTGAGGTGTTCCCGGGCATCACGGCTGTTCCCTGTCATGGGCATACGCCGGGGCATTCAGGATATATGATCGAGTCCGGTGGCGAAGCGCTTTTAGTCTGGGGCGATATCGTACACATGCCCGAGGTGCAGGTGCCTCGCCCTGAGGTTACAATGACGGTTGATGTTGATGCAGCCGCCGCCGAGACCTCGAGGCGGCGCATCTTTGACATGGCTGCCGAGGAAAGGCTGCTCGTCACTGGTATGCATCTTCATTTCCCGGGTTTCGGTCATATCGCAAAGGCCGGCAGTAATTATCAATTTGTGCCCGAACCTTGGCAGCAAACCCTTTAGAAGCTTCCGTCAGAAACGATTATGAAAGAGTAAACATGTTTGGATGGCGTGCACGTCTTGGCTTCCTGATTCCGCCCGGCTGTCCGACAGTCGAAGGCGAGGTGCCGCCGATGATGCCGAACGGTGTGACGGCACATTTTTCGCGCATGGTTGCGCACGGCACGACAGGCGCTCTTGGTGGCCAGGAAGAGCGCAACCTGAGCCAGATCAAGCATATTGATGAGACCGCCAAGCTGCTTGCGCTGGTCAAGCCTCAAGCGATGGCGCTTGCGCATACCGCGACCAGTTACACTTTGGGGCGCGAGGGCGAAGCTGAACTAAGAAAACGCATGGAGGCGGAGCACCATGTGCCTTTCATAACTGCCTTCGGCAGCGTCATTGGTGCACTTGCACACCTCAACGTGACACGGGTCGCGCTAGGGGCGCCCTATGCCGAGGAAATGACCTTGAAGGGCAAAGCACATCTTGAAGCTCACGGCATCGAAGTCGTCAGTCATGGTCGTCTTGAAAACGTAACGAATATCTATGACGAAACGGCTGAACGGGCTTATGGCCTGGCGCGCAAGGTCCATGTTGCCGAAGCCGATGCGGTGTTTCTGAGTGGCGTCGGATTGCCGACGATGTCTGCGCTTGATCTGCTGGAGCAGGATCTTGGGAAGCCGGTCTTCTCGAGCATGGCCGCCCTGACCTGGGCGTCCTTACGCGCCGCAGGAGTCCGAGAACCAATCAAGGGCTATGGGCGACTGCTTAGCCTATGAAGTTGCTCCATGTGTCCCTGTCTCGACGTGTATGAATTTTCATCGGGCAACGAGCGGCCAACCTCAGTGCTTCTGGAAACGCAGGATGCAAACTGATGAGATACCGCATCTGCTGACCGACGAGGAGTTGCCCCGATGCCGATCATCGATTCCCAGGTTCATGCCTACGGGGGCATTGATCGCAACCAACAGCAGACAATTGAAAGAGGAAGCGCCTGTCACTTATTGCCCTTTCCGACCAAGGCGACATCGAATTATCAACGGAAAATTTTTCCGTTAGGACGCAATTCGCGAGCTTCAAGAGAAACTGGCAAGCGCAATGCGTCACAACCATCGCTGCAGTCGCATCGCACGGGAAGTGGAGCTAGCGGACGCTGCGGACCTCCTTCCGAAGCCATTCGAAAAAGTCGATAGGGTCCGCCCGAATATGGGCGGGCAAGAACCTCTTTGCATTAAGATCAAGAACTTCACGCGGGCGATGGATTGAGAATTTGAAGAAGCGTGTTGTGCCCAAGACGAGTGAGTCGGGCGTGACACTCAACGAGTTGCCGATCGAGACTGACACGCAACAGTTGACACGAGTGATATGCGCGCGTGAACTACCACATCGTGAGCTGCCAATGGATGCCTGCCGGTTTGCCAAAAAGAGGGACCTCATGCGGGGTGTCGAAAAGTTTATTGTCTTCTGCGTGCTAGGGATTGTCGCGTTGTCCTCGTCCGTCCGCGCAGATGAACGGTTGCGCGAGGCTGACCGGGCTTTCAACATCAGTGATTTCGATCGCGCGGCCAAGCTCTACAGCATGGTGCGCAATCGAGCGAAGGCCACCGGTCACCAATTGCTCGCGGCCGAGGCGCTAAACAATTTGGCTGCAACGGAGTTGATGCGTGGTCGACCGGCACGTCTCGATCAGTTGCGCCGGGCGTCTATCCAGGAGAAGCGGCAGGCCAGCCGTCGGCCCGCGAAATCCCCCGCGGCGAATCTGGGCCGTGGCAGAAACCTTCTTTTGAACGGCGGGTTTGAAGATGGCTTTGTGTTGCCATGGGGCAGCGGACACTATGAGCGCCGACAAGGGCGTTCCAACTTTGGAATCTGGTGGAATAGTGGTCGCGCACGAGCTTTTATGAAGATCGATTGCGACGTACGCTACTCCGGCAACAATGCGCTGCGCATATCCAATTTTTCACCATCGAAGGCACACGTGTTTGCGACGACGGCGCAACGCATCAGCGATCTCAAGCCAAATTCGATCTATCGGATAACGATGCGGATCAAGGCCGAGCAGCTCGCGAAGTCTGCCCTTTCTATCAGTGTCGATGCCGGATGGGAAAAGCGGCTGCCCGCCGTGCCGGGAGGCACGTACGATTGGCGGCTCTACTCGGCCACTATCAATATCGGACACAACGATTATATCGACCTGCGGTTCATCCACCAAAATGTCGGAACCATTTGGATCGATGACATCTCGATCACGCCGGAAAGTGAGTACCAGGCTAGTCCGGGTGTGCTTGCGGAAGCTCTGAAAAACCGCGCGGAATACCAAAAGGCCCTAGAGATTTACGCGCGAATTGACCAACGCGCCGGCAAACCATCCACGCGTCTGCGTGTGGCACGCGCCCGCATTCTGACGGCACTTGGTCGCTATGATGAAGCACTCGAGCTGCTACTCCCGCTCGCCCAGCCCCAGGCTGCTCCCTGGATCCGCGAGGCGCTTGGAGATCTTTACTCAGCTCTCGGTCAGCATACCCTCGCTCTCGATCACTATCGCGCTGCTGCAACCGCGATTGCTGGCAATCAAGCGGGCCTGGCACGCGTACGCCAGCGCATGGGCGAAGCCTATCTGACACGTGTCGCAGGTGCCGCGACGGCCGGAGAGCGCAGTCGTTTGCGGCGGAACGCTTCTCGCGAACTGTCAAGAGCACTAAGGATTATGCGGCACATCGGTGAACGCCATGGCGAAGCGCGGACCTTACGGTCGATCGCGCAACTGCAATATCAGAGTGGGTCATTCGACAAGGCACGATCAATCCAAGAAACAGCCCGGAAACTGGCCATTGCTGTCGGTGATGAAGTGTTGGTGACAGACATTACACTCGACTTGGCCGAGGTGGTGTTGGCTACTGGAACGCGTTTGCCTTCCATCGCTGTACTTCGCAACGTGTTGGCTGCGAAGCGCCGCATCGGTGACCGGATCGGGATCATCCGTGCTCTAGAGTTGCTCGCTCGGGCCCACAAGAGGAAAGGAGAGATCGAGCAGGCCTTTGATCGATTTCAAGCCGCCGCCCAAGTGCTCGGAAGGATTTTTTCGGAAGTTGCAAATAAGGACAGTGACACGCGGCGAAGTCTTGTCGATCAATTTCGTCGCGTCTTGCGTGGGCACATCGATACTGGATTTGCACTGCACAACATGCGCCAGCGTGCATCAGATGGGCTTGTAAATGCGACATTCCGGATGGCGCAATGGGCGCAGTTTAATGCCGCAACGGCTGCCATTTCGCGGATGGCGGCGCGGGCAAGCGCCGTAACAGGCGACCTCGCAGATCTCGCACGTCGACGCCAGGACATTGAAAGTCGATTGGGCGCACTGCGCCGGACGTTCCGCATGAGGCTTTCGCGAGCGGCGGACAAACGTGATTTTGATGAAGAACAAAACCTGAGGAAGGGAATTTCAGCCACCCTTACCGAGTTAAGAAAAGTAGACGCAGAACTACTTGAGAAGTTTCCCGAGTATGCCGATCTGACCAACCCGAAGCCGGTTTCCATCGTCAACGTTCGTCGATATCTCGATGCTGAAGAAGCTCTGTTGTTTTTGCTTGAAGTTGAAAACGAGGCATTCGCATGGCTGCTGACAAAGGACGCGATCGAGTGGTTTAAGCTACCAATGTCGCCGAAGGACCTAAAGAAGCATGTGCATGCCTTGCGCTGCGGTTTGGACCGAACTGCCTGGCACGGCACCGGATCACTTGACTGTGCTCAAGCCTTGAGCATTGATCTTGCTCGTGTGCCCCAAGAATATGATTCACTGCCATTCGACGCCGGGCGGGCCTACACACTGTACGAGGCGCTGCTCGGTCCGGCAAAAAAGCTAATCGATGGTAAGCATATTTTCGTTGTACCTTCCGGGGCGCTTGCCGCATTGCCACTCCAGGTTCTGGTGACATCGCGACCGGACAACGCCCAGCCCAAACGCCAGACGGACTATGCGGCACTTGATTGGCTAGGCAAGACGAACTCACTCAGTGTTTTACCCGCAGCCGGCAGTCTTGTTATGTTGCGAGCTCACGCCAAGGCCAGCCGCGCAGACCGTGCATTTATTGGCTTTGGAAATCCGCTGCTGATTGGTCAGGACGGGCAAGACTTGAGTGCCTGGTCGAGAACAACTTGTGCGTTGGCGCGGCGGCTTCGATCTGCGACGTCTGCTGATCGGGGTGTTGTGCGGAGCCTCGGGCCGATGTCCGATGGCGGCCTTGCCAATGTGGAAAAAGTTCGGCGACAGCCTCCGCTGCCGGAAACTGCTGACGAACTCTGCGCAGTTGCGCGAGCAAGCGGTTCGATCGAACCGGATCGTTCCGTTTGGCTTGGTGCTCGCGCCACCGAACGTACGGTCAGAAGGCTCTCAAGCAGTGGCGAGCTTGCTGGCGCGCGAATTGTTCATTTCGCGACGCATGGTCTGCTTGCCGGCGAAACGGCCACATTGGCTCGCGAGCGTGCGGAGCCAGCACTGATGCTGACGCCACCGGACCGGGCGCGCGTGGAAGATGATGGTCTGCTAACCGCATCCGAGGTGACGACGCTCAAGTTGGATGCCGACTGGGTCATCTTGTCGGCCTGTAATACGGCAGCGGGCGATACGATTGGTGGAGATGCCTTTTCAGGCTTGACCCGCGCCTTCTTCTATGCCGGTGCACGCGCGCTCTTGGTCTCGCATTGGTATGTAAATAGTCAGGCGACCGTCGAACTGGTGACGCACGCCTTTGCCACGCTCAACCAGGATCCGACGCTCGGGCGTGCAGAGGCCATGCGACGGGCCATTGCGCATCTCGTCAAACCGGGCAGCGGATATGTGCATCCCTCGTATTGGGCGCCGTTTGTTGTTGTCGGTGAGGGAGGGCGAGGGCGGTAGTCAGACATCTTCGAAAGCGATCTCGCCGTCACGCGAGTTTGTTTTTAGGTGAGGGCGCACGCGAACCGGGCTAACTCTGCTAAACAGAGCATTCCGCCAACTATAGTTGGCGCGGCGGAATTCTGGCCCGAGTAGCGCTCGCAGATGAGTTCGCGGGCTCTTTCGGTAAATATTTCGCTAGCGGAGATGCCGGGATAATTTAGTAACGCAATCCACCAAATTGCAGCTTGATCCCGTGTCGTGGGGCCTACCTGCCCTTATTATGTATTACTTCTGGAAAGATCCAGAACGATACTACTGAGAACGCACCAAGGAATAGTGCCACGTAGGAGCTGATGGGTTGCTCGAGCCAGTCCAAAAAGAGATAAGCAGCGACAGCAACAGCTAACACCAAAATGGAGAAGATGACCTTTACGGTGAGGGGCATGGCGATGCCTTTCTTAATGAATAGCTGACGCTTGCATTCGTGATATATCACAAGTATATCATATTGACAACTATTCAATCCCCCTTGCGAATAGACTGGACGCGGCCAATGAAGACGTACTGTGGTGATCGAACGATCGACGGCATCCTCGTTCTAGTAGACGGCCGACCTTTGGATGAAGCGCTGAGCGTCAAGACGATCTGTAGCGACGGTTTCGAATGGGGTTTTGAAGGCCCGGCTTCATCTCAACTTGCGCTGGCCCTGTTGGTCGATCACCTGGGCGACCCGGAGTTCGCCCTGAAACTTCACCACGTCTTCATGCAGGAAATTGTAGCCAATTTCGCCAACGAATGGGCTTTGACGAGCACGGATATCGCCGATGCAGTTGATCAGCTGAATCAGTAACGCGCTTTGATCAGCATTTTTTCGTCAACAAGGTCCATCTTGCGGTACAACGGAGAAAGCTAATGGAAATCGCAACGAGTGAAATGAGTGATCGCCAACGCGGGTATCGCCAGACATATCGCGAACGCGTCGTCGGCTGGTACAATGGTTGGTTGCACATATTTATTATCTACACCATGGGCTTCGCCGGGCTCTACATCTACTTCGCCAACATGCGAAACATCACCGCTGCCGAGTTCCTTGTCGTCCCCGCGACTTTCCTCATGTGCAATTTTTTCGAGTGGTGGATTCATCGCTTCGTCATGCATCGTCCCTCGAAGATCCCCTTGTTCCGTGCAGTCTATTCACGGCACACGTTGATGCATCATCAATTTTTCACCGAGCACGAGATGCGCTTTGCGGATCATCATGACTGGCGTGTCACGTTTTTCCCACCTTTCTCCCTGGTTGTATTTACGCTGATGTCGATCCCCGGGGCCTTTGTGCTCGCCTGGCTCTTCTCGCCAAACGTCGGATGGCTGTTCATTTCGACGACGACGTCGATGTATCTGATTTACGAGTTCATGCACTTTTGCTGCCATGTTGAAGACAACTGGTTCGTGCGCAATATGCCTTTCGTGAACACCATTCGCAGACACCACACCGCCCATCATGACCAGAACATCATGATGGAGCGGAATATGAACCTCACATTTCCGATCATGGATTGGTTGTTCGGCACCTCCGATCTCGATCGGGGCTTGCTCGGGCATCTCTTCAACGGTTACGACAGCCGCCACGTCAAAACGAACATGCGTCGAACATCGCCGACGCCTCGCGTTCGGGCAAACACTATAGGCAGTGTGGGGTCCGCCAAGTAACGCTCTGGCTTCCCGAAGGCGTTTTGGCGCTAGCGAACAGATCTTTCACTCGTGCGCGATCGCCACTTGCGATCGCTACGACGACCCGGGCGTTTTTGAACAGTCCGCGGCACACGCCCGGCCGTCTAGTAGATCGGCGCCTCCAGAGAAGCACGCGTAAACTCTTCGATGTAATCAACGAGATGATCTGACGCCCGGGCCGCATCGCGGCGCCGACCATGGCCGATCGCATCGGCAAGGTCCGCATGCAATTGTGCACAGCGTGGCAGATCCAATACCTGCTTGTAGTGAACGTACCAGAACCGTCGTGACAACCCGTGCGTCAAAGCCATGGCGCGTTGCGCATATTCATTTCTGCACGCTTCTGAGATGAGTAGATTGAGCTCCCTGTCCAAGCGCATGAACGCCACGTCGTCTTTCTGCTTGGCGGCCGCGCGCATGCCTTGGGCAATACCTTGGAAATGCGCGCGCTCCGCCTCACTGCCACGTTCCGCAGCCAACCTGACCATGAGCCGTTCCAATTCCCGACGAACCTTGAGCAGTTCCAACTGCTTTTTTATGTCGATCTCGGACACGGCAATACCCCGCCTTGGCATCACGACGACCAGACCCTCACGCGCCAGACGCTGCAACGCCTCGCGAATTGGCGTGCGCCCAATACCCAACGCCTCGACAAGCTGCCCTTCTGAAAGCGCTTCGCCTGGACGCAGCTTCAGCGTTACGATTCTCTCTTCCAGTTCCTGATAGGCCGTATCGGTTAACGTCAATGCATCACCCATCAAATCCCGTCGAGTTCAAGCTTCCCATCCCCTGCATCTGAACCGCCTCCGATATTTGCGCTGCCTGACGCCGTCGCATGATATATCAGCACCGAGCACTGATGTAAGTTCATGATCGTCGCGGAAGATGTAGCTACCAACATCATCCGCCCGCGTCATGGTTAGCAGTGGGTCAACCTGGGAAAGGTCAGATGTGACATTTGACGGCAGAACTTGCCCCTCTAGGCGGACACGATTTGCTCAATTTTCCTATGAAACAGATCGGCCAGGAAGAGACGTCGCAGCTAGGTTCGGGCTGTGTTTCGACACAGATAATCAAGAAGCCTACGCGTCGCGGCGGTCGGGTGTCGGTCGCGTGTCAACAGCTTGATTGCAGCAAAGCCGAACGCATAACTTTCGTTAACTCGAACCAGGCGTCCAGTGTTGAGATCATCTGCAACTGTTGGTGCCATGAGTAGAGCCGCCCCAAATCCTTCTACAGCTAGGCGGTGAGCGGCCACATGATCTTTCGTTCTGAATCGACAAGGTGCAGAGACTTCAATTGGACGACGTTTTTTTGATCCAATTGGTCTCGATATAATCAACCGATGCTTCAAGTCGGCACTAGGGCTTCCCACGAGCCCGATTTCCGCCAACTGGTTCTGAAGATTGGTTCCCGCTGATGCTGCTGACGGACTGCACACCAGTTCAAGCGGCACATACTCTATCGCGTCATCAACGCCGAACGGGTCAGCCGAGAAGGCCGCTCTTACTGCTAGGTCGTAATCGCTGCTGGCTAAATCGACCGCACTGTCCTCAATATCAACTTCAACTTCTGCTGCAGGCGACGATGAAGTGAAATCATGAAGCTTTTCTGGCAGCCAGGATAGGCAAAGTTCGCCAGAGATAGTCAGTCGAACCACACCAATTGGTGTCTTTGCTGCCGCACGTCCTTGACCTATCGCCGTCTCGGCACATGCAAGCATTTCGGCGGCTGGTTCGAAGACCTTTCTACCTGCCTTAGTTAGGTCCATGGATCGTGTCGTTCTCCGCAGCAGCGTGACGTCTAACAAACCTTCTAGTTCCGACAGTGCCTCACTTACCACCGCTGGCGAAATCGAAAGTCGTTGGGCAGCACCTCTAATGGAACCGGCACGAACAACGGCAACGAAGTAACTCAACAATCGCAAATCCCGATGCGCAATCATTGTTTGGTTTTACCATTCTATCTGTTTGGAATTTCTGTTCTACCGACGAATTGGATCGAAAGCTAGTTACTGACTTCATGCCGCACCACAGGCCGATTGATCCAACTGACGCGGCTTCAAACCAGGAGAAAAACAATGAGGAACTTGATCCGAGTTACAGCAGCAGCGGTCTTCATGTTCATGGGGGCGAATGCCCACGCAAACGATCGTGCTGTGGTCGAGGCATTTTACAGTCAACTGCTGAGCAACCCGACTGCCCCTGACATTACAACCAGAGCCCGCAAGATAGTCGTTGAAGATTGGGTATCCATTCCGACGCCGAGAGGCGGCAAGGGCGCCGAAGGCCTGATTAAGACCCTGAAAAAATTCGGCAAAGCAATCTCAAAAATAAAATGGCAACCGCAAGAGATCCTACAAGTTGGCAACCGCTATATCGTGCGCAGCATCGCGAGCGGAACGCCAAATGGGAAGTTCTTCGGCAAACCTGCGAAAGGGTCGTTTGAAATCATGACCATCGACATTCATGAAGTGAAAGATGGCAAGATTGTACAATCGTACCACGTCGAAGATTGGGCAAGAGCCATCAGACAAGTGTCAGCTTCTAAAAAGCATTGACCAGGTCAATGGTGTGGGCGTGATAGAGCGTCTCGTCCGCACCTGAATATCGCCTACGGGCCATGTCTGGACGATGCCCTGATTGCAAGAAGAATCTGATGCATTGCTTGCGGTCGGGTGCAAGTCATGTCTCCGACCTGTTCGCGCGGCGCACGACCGCTGGCCCTGATGTTATCCGCAGATTGGCACCCTATCAAAAGCCCGGGCCCGACACCCATGGCCCGTTACTCGGGTTCTGCCAATATACAGATCGACCGCGTCACATCACATCATCATCACCCTCGCAATTTGAAAATTCTCTCCGGCGGTGCCTCAATCACCCCTTGCCAATCCCATTGCAGACGTGCCCCGCGCACCTGAGGTCGATAGGTGCCACCTGAGTTCATGACTGCCCAGGCTACGCGCGCCAGTTTGTTTGCGACCGCAACGGCTACGACCTTTGCCGGTTTCTTTTCCAGCAATTTCGCGACCCACGGATAGCGCCATGGAAAGATCTTGGCGAGCTTGACGACGGATGTGCCGCCGCCCACAAGCAAGCGCCTGAGATAGCGGTCGCCTTGCTTTGATATGCCGCCAAGTCGGGCCTTGCCGCCGGTTGAGTGTTGTTTCGGCACAAGTCCGATCCAGGCGGCTAAGTCACGTCCCGACTTGAACTGACCGGGATTGGTAACTGACGCTGCCATGGCTGTTGCA
>JAGDYV010000116.1:0-21407 GCA_049116495.1 Hyphomicrobiaceae bacterium
GCAGGTCGGGACCCATGTGCGCGGCCTCGGGTCGCGCGGTCGTGGCGATGCGTATAGGTTCCGGCCTTCGCCGGAATGACGCCCCGGGGGACGCGGGTGCACGGCAGAACGCAGCGTCGAATTTCCCCGACACCAGTGCGCCGACGCGGGAATGACGGCGTGGGTGACGGTAATTTGTTGCAAATCTCAGCGTCGAATTTTTTCGGCCAGTAATGCACGCGTCTGCTGTCCACTTGGTATTGCGGTGCGTTGTAAAAGTGTTCTTGCCGAACTGCCTTGATGAGACGATGAACGGAGGTAGGTGATGATGATAGACACAGCGGAAAAGATGACCTCGAAGGACCGTTGCGAGGCGGCGACGCCGGCGGCCGATTTTACGATCGACCAGTGCTGGCCAGCCTACACGCCCGATGAACATGCGCGCTGGGACCGGCTGTTTGCGGGCGCCTGGGAGGCCTTGCAGGGCCGCGCCTGCGCCGCGTTCCTCGAAACGGTTGATCGGCTTGAGCTGTCGCAAGCCGGCATCCCGGATATGCGCGAGCTGAGCGATCGCCTCGAGCCGATCACCGGGTGGCGGGTCGTACCGGTCGCGGGGCTGGTGCCGGACGAGGTGTTTTTCGAGCATCTCGCCAACCGGCGGTTCCCGGCTGGTGCGTTTATCCGGTCGGAAGCCGAGATGGACTACCTTGAAGAGCCAGACATTTTTCATGACATCTTCGGGCACGTGCCGCTGCTCGCCAATCCGCAGTATGCCGCGTTCATGGAGGCCTACGGCAAGGGTGGCCGGCGCGCGATGCAACGCGGTCAGCTGCACAACCTGGCGCGGCTCTACTGGTACACGATCGAATTTGGCCTGGTGCGCGAGGCTGACGGCCTGCGCCTGTTCGGGGCCGGGATCATGTCGTCGACGGCGGAGAGCGTGTTTGCACTCGAAGATCCATCTCCGAACCGGGTGCAGTTCGACCTCACGCGTGTGATGCGCACGAACTACATCATCGATGATTTCCAGCAGACTTATTTCGTGATCGACAGTTTTGAGGAACTCGTGGCGGCCTGCACGGAGGACTTCGGTGATGTCTATGACGCGTTGCGCGATCTGAGTGATATCGAAGCGCAGGAGTTGCGCGACGGCGATGACGTCATCCATAGTGGCACGATGGCGTATTTCGATGCCAAACCTTGAGCGCACCGCCGGAGGCCTATCCCATGAACGAACATGTCAATGAGCGCGTCGTCGTCGCCCAATCGCGCGCCAAGTACAACGAAGGCTATATGCCGGGCTTTGGCAATGATTTCGAAACCGAGGCGCTGGCCGGCGCCCTGCCGGTCGGCCAGAACTCGCCGCAGCGCTGCCCCTACGGGCTTTACGCCGAGCAGCTGTCCGGCACGCCGTTCACCGCACCGCGCGAAACCAACAAGCGTTCGTGGCTCTATCGCATGCGCCCGACGGTGCAGCACATTTCGAGTTTTGAGCGGATCGAGCTGCCGCTCTTTCGTTCCGCCCCGACCGTTGGCGAAGATACGCTGCCGCTGATGCCGCTGCGCTGGGACCCGGCGCCGGTCCCCGATGAAGTGCTGAACTTCGTGACGGGCATACGCACCATTGCGACCGGCGGTGATGTTCACACCCAGACGGGTTTCGCGATCCACACCTATGCGGTCACCGAGAGCATGACCGATGAATACTTTTACAACTCGGACGGCGAGATGCTGATCGTGCCGGAAGCGGGTGCGCTGCGGTTTTTCACCGAGTTTGGGATTGTCGATATTGCGCCGGGTGAGATTGCGGTGATGCCGCGCGGCGTCAAGTTCAAGGCTGAACTGCGCGGCGACAGTCAGGCGCGCGGCTACATCTGCGAGAATTACGGGCAGTTGCTCACGTGCCCGGAGCGCGGGCCGATCGGTGCCAACTGCCTCGCCAACCGTCGTGACTTCCTGACGCCGGTCGCGGCGTTTGAGCAGAAAGATGGCACCGCCTGCCGGTTGACGGTGAAGTGGGGCGGCGTTTTCCATGGTTGTGAAATTGCGCATTCGCCGCTCGATGTTGTCGCCTGGCACGGCAACTATGCACCGTATAAATACAACCTGCGCCATTTCTCGCCGGTTGGCCCGACGCGCAACGACCATGCTGATCCATCGATCTTCACCGTGCTGACGGCGCCGCTCGGCGAGCCGGGCACGGCGAATATTGATTTTGTGATCTTCCCGCCGCGTTGGCTGGTCTCCGAAGATTCGTTCCGCCCGCCGTGGTATCATATGAACGTGATGTCCGAGTTCATGGGACTGATCGAGGGTGTCTACGATGCCAAGCCGGAAGGTTTCGTTAAGGGCGGCATGAGTATTCACAACATGATGTTGCCGCACGGGCCCGATGCCGATGCGTTTTATGGTGCGTCGCTGAAAGACCTCGAACCGGAAAAGCTCGACAACACGATGGCGTTTATGTTTGAGACGCGCTTTCCGCAGCAACTGACAACGTATGCCGCGGAACTGCCGACCCTGCAGCGCGGCTACCCGGATGTGTGGCAGCCGCTGCGCAATCATTTTGATCCCGGCCGGCCGGAGTGGAATGGGGAGTAGGCGCCGAACAATGTCACCGGATCGCGTCTTCGCGAAATAGGGCGCAATATGGCGAAGCCACTTGCGCCTGCTTGAGATGATTGGCTAAGTTCTGACCGGTTAGAATGAGTTCTACCGGGGCAGGCGGCTTTTGTTGCTTCGAGTGCATAATTCTGAAGTATTTGGCGACCAAGAGCGGTTGGTTGAACGACTACGAGAAGCTTGGCGGCTAGCTAAGCGTCGAAAAAACCGATTTATTGGTAAGGTAGTCCACAAGGACTGATCTGCCAGCAACGAGTGTAGTCGAATGCCTACGAACAAGACGCATGATCCCGCAGCCAAGAGCTGGGTCGACTCAGCCAACGCGGATACGACGGATTTTCCGATCCAGAACTTGCCCTATGGGGTGTTTTCCGTTGATGGCGGTGACAAGCACATCGGCGTTGCGATCGGTGATCAAATTCTTGACCTGACTGTTATTGAGCAGCGTGGGCTGGTGCGGCCCGACGGCGCGCGCACGGTTTTTGATCGCGCCGAGATCAACGCGTTCATGGCGCTCGGCCCCGGGGTGTGGCGCGACACCCGGGCGGTGATCTTTGACCTGCTGGACGCTGGCAGCGGCGACCTGCGCGACGATACGGAATTGCGGCGCTCGGCACTTGTCGCGATGTCGGATGCGACGATGCATCTGCCGGTTTTCGTGCGCAGCTACACGGATTTTTATGCATCGAAGGAGCACGCGACCAATGTCGGTACGATGTTTCGCGGACCGGACAATGCCTTGCCGCCGAACTGGCTGCACATCCCGATCGGGTATAACGGACGCGCGTCGACGGTCGTGGTCTCGGGAACCGATGTGCGCCGGCCGTGGGGGCAGCTCAAGGCGCCGGATGCCGCTGCACCGCGCTTTGCGCCGTGCGAGCGGTTGGATATCGAACTGGAATTGGGCGCGATTGTCGGCACGCCGACCGAGTTGGGCGAGACGCTCACCGTCGCCGAGGCCTATGACAAGATTTTTGGCTACGTGCTGCTCAATGACTGGTCGGCGCGCGACATCCAGACGTGGGAGTATCAGCCGCTCGGGCCCTTCCAGTCGAAGGCGACGGCAACGACGATCAGCCCGTGGGTTGTGACGCGCGATGCGCTCGAACCGTTCCGGGTTGCAACGCCGGAGCGTGTCGAACCGCTGCTGCCGTACCTGCACGAAGCCACACCGAACAATTTCGATATCGAGATGGAAATCATCCTGAGCGCGGGCGGGCGGGACACAACGGTCAGCCGCACCAACTATCGGGGAATGTATTTTTCGTGCGCGCAGCAATTGGCGCATCACGCAACGTCAGGGTGCGCGATGTGCATCGGTGACCTGCTCGGCTCAGGTACAATATCGGGCGCGGAGCCGGGCAGCTATGGCTCGCTGCTTGAATTGTCGTGGGGTGGCAAGGAGCCGGTCGTGCTGGCGGATGGAACGGAGCGATCGTTCCTGGCGGATGGCGACCGCGTGACGTTCAAGGCGCACTGTGCGTCTGGCGGCGCGCGGATCGGGTTTGGTACCTGCGCGGGAACTGTGCGGCCGGCGATCGAGGCGTGGGCTTAGGGGGATTGTGGCTCGGGGGCGTTAGGTTGGGTCGGCGCGGACCGTGACGTGCGTGCGGCATGCCGTGGCCGTCCCCCGTGCCTGCCCCAATGGCGCGCGATCGTGCCCGATCGCGGGCATCGACATGGTGATACTCGGATGGTGTATTGCGATGCCCACCGGGATATCGTGCCGGCCCCGACACCGCGCGCTTGACGCGGCAGGGTCAAGATCATCAGATGCTTCTCCCAGTGTCAGTGTCGAGGTCGCCGATGAACGTTGTCGAACAAGGAGGGCTTGCCGCCTGGCTGGATGCCGACGTCCAGCACGCCGTCACAGGCTGGTTGGAGCGGTTTGAGCGGGCGTTGGTAGGGCGTGATGCGGCGGCGCTGTCCGTGCTGTTCGTCGAGGAAAGCCACTGGCGCGATCTCGTGGCATTCACCTGGCACAACACGGCGCAGACTGGTCGCGATGCGTTGGTCGCGAACCTGATCAAGCAACAGAAAACGGTAAAGGCGGAGCATTTTCAGGTGGCTGCCGATCGCGCGCCGCCGCGTGTGGTGCGCCGTCTCGGCATCGAGGTCATCGAGGCATTCTTTGATTTCGAGACGGACGCTGGCCGGGGCACAGGCGTCCTACGACTGAGCGCAGATGCAGGATCCGCACCAGAAGACGCGCGGGCCTGGGTCATCTCGACGACATTGCAGGAACTGAAGGGGTACGAGGAGGAGATCGACGGCAAGCGGCCGACAGGTGATGCGTATTCACGCAACTTTGGCGGCGACAACTGGCAGGACCAGCGCGACCAGGAACAGGCGTTTGCCGATCGTGAGCCGGCCGTGCTGGTCGTTGGTGGCGGCCAGGCCGGTTTGGCGATTGCTGCGCGCCTGCGCTGCCTCAAGATCGATACGCTGATCGTCGAGAAGAACGAACGGGTCGGTGACAACTGGCGCAACCGCTATCATTCGCTGGCGCTGCACAATGAACTGCACGTCAATCATATGCCCTACATGAACTACCCGCCGACCTGGCCGGTGTTCATTCCGAAGGACATGCTTGCCGGCTGGTTCGAGATGTATGCCTTTGCGATGGAGTTGAATGTCTGGACCGGCACGGAGTTTGTCAGTGCCCGCTATGATGATGCGGCCGGCCAGTGGTCCGCGACGGTGCGCAAGGCCGACGGTTCTGAGCGCACGTTGCGGCCGCGCCATATTATTTTTGCAAACGGCGTCAGTGGCATTCCGAAGGTTCCGGACTTGCCAGGGCTCAAGGATTTCAAAGGCACCGTCACGCACGCGCATGGCTTTACCGATGGGCGCGACTACCGCGGCCAGAAGGCGTTGATCATCGGCACCGGCAACAGCGCCCACGATATCGCACAGGACCTGCACAGCAATGGTGTCGAGACGACGATTGCGCAGCGCGGCTCGACGACGGTGGTGTCGATCAGCCCGAGTGCGGTGACGAACTACGCGATCTACAACGAAGGCCCGCCGCTGGAGGACTGCGATCTGCTGGCTGCGACGAGCACCTATCCGCTGGTTGTGCGCGGCTATCAGATGGCTGTCAAGCGCATGGTCGAATTGGATAAGGATTTGATTGCAGGCCTGAAGCGGATCGGCTTCAAGTATGACATCGGCGCGGATGGCACCGGCCACCAGATGAAATATCAGCGTCGCGGTGGCGGGTATTATCTCAACGCCGGTGCGTCCGATCTGATGATCAAGGGCGAGATCGGGCTGCTGCCGTATGAGCAAGTGGACACGTTCTGCGCCGAGGGCGCGCGCCTCAAGGACGGCAGTATCAAGCCGGCTGATCTGATTGTTCTGGCAACCGGGTATTACACGCAGACCGAACTCGTCCGCCGCGTGCTCGGCGAGGAGGTGGCCGAGCGGGTCGGGCCGATCTGGGGCTGGGGTACGGACGGTGAGATGTGCAACATGTGGAAGCGGACGCCGCAACCGGGCCTGTGGTTTATCGCCGGCAGCCTCGCGCAGTGCCGGATCTATTCGAAATTCATGGCGCTGCAGATCAAGGCGGTCGAAGAGGGCCTGATCGATGATCGGGAAATCGAGACGCCGGTGATCGTCGACGTCGAGGAAACAGGTGGGCAGGCATGAGCGACTTGAAGAGCGTCGGTGTGCTGGGGGCTGGCACGATGGGGCATGCGCTGGCATTGGTGCATGCGGCCGGCGGCATGGCGGTGCGCCTCACCGATAACAACGCCGAGACGCTGGCGCGGGCGCCCGATCTGATCGCGAGCGCGCTCGATACGATGGTCGGCGCAGGCGCCATGAACGAAAGCGACCGCCAGGCGACGCTCGATCGCATCACGACGGTGCCGACGCTGGCGGCAACCGTTGCCGACGCTGACCTTATCGTTGAAGCCGTGGTCGAGAACGCGGACGTCAAGCGAACGGTCTATGGCGAGGTTGATGCAGCGGCGCGCGACGATGTGATCATCGCGTCGAATACGTCGTATCTCAATGTTTTTCCATTGCTGCCGGCCAGGCGCCAGAAGCGGTCAATGATCGCACACTGGTATACGCCGCCCTACATCTGCGACCTCGTCGATCTCGCGCCCGGACCGGAAACCGACCCCGGTGTCGTGGAGAGATTGCGTGACCTTTACGCCGGCATGGGCAAGGAGCCGGTTGTCTTCAAGTCGATGCTCGAGGGCTATATCGCCAATCGCCTGCAGGCGGCGCTGCACCTCGAGGTGTTCGACCTGCTTGATCAGGGCATTGTTTCAGCCGATGATATCGACCGCTCGATCCGGCACGGCCTGGCCCTGCGTTTCGCGACGCTCGGCGTGCTGCGCAAGGCGGATTTCACCGGCCTCGACATGATGCGCCGGGCGATGACGAACAAGTCGTACGCGCCGCCGGAGGTGCGCGATACCAGCCCGACACTCGATAAGCTGATCGATGCCGGGCGCGAGGGCGTGATGTCGGGCGCCGGCTTTTTCGACTATGGCGGGCGCGAGGCGGTTGAACTTTTCCGTGAGCGCGACGTCGAACTGATCGAGCTGAAGCGCACGCTGGAAGCGATAGAGAAAAAGCGGACGGTGTGAGGCGGTTGCTTGGGTCTGAGCTCATTCGGGCATATTTCCGATGCATCCGCTCTGTCGTTCGGATGCAACACCCGATGTGGGCATCCCGGTACGGGTTGCACGACTGCGCGGTTGAGCGTTTCGGCGAGAAGTTGTGCGGGAATGCGGGTCTGAAGCCGCTGCGCAATCGAAGCGCTTTTGCGGCGGCGCGCATCGCCTCTTCACGACACCTTCGCATCTCAATTTATCTCATGCGTCGATGATCCCGGGAACGACGGGATGCGATCGTGGGTCAGTCCAAATCATGCCCCGTGCAATTAACGGCAAAGCACAAGCGAAGCCCCGCAAGCCGAAGGGGCAGAACTGTCGGTGATGCGAGGCGGTGCCAATACGGCTGCCACGCGTTGCTCTGGCAAATGAGCCTCGGTGACGAACGCACTGACGAGCACACTAACGAGCACCGGGGCGACACCCGTGGCTAAAGTCAATTTTGAGAACAGTGCGCGTTCGAGGAAGCGCCGCACTTGCGCTGACGAACCCGCAAATAGCGCTATTTGATCGCCGCGCTCGGGCGTTCCTTCATGCGAGCGTTGTGCGCGGCGATGTTCTTGAGCTCCGGGTTGATCGGCTGATCAACGTTGTCAAAGAATCCGACGAAGCCAAAGAGCATGATGTCGGCGAGCGTGAAGCGGTCAGCGCATATCCATGTCTTGCCGGCCATTTCCTTGTCGAGCCAGCCGAGGATATCCTGGGCGCAGCCTTTGAGGTCGTCGGCGGCCTGCGGGATGACGCGCATGCGCGGCTCGAACATCTTGATGCCGGTGCTGTAGCGAAACCCGTTGGCCATCGGCTCGCAGATGCCAAGATCGATGCGCCGGGTCCACATCCGCGTCTCGCCGCGCTCTTCCGGCGTTGTCCCGATCAAGGCCGGTGACGGGTGCAGCTCCTCAAGGTACTCGCAGATCGCGGTGATCTCTGAGATGAGCTGGCCGTCGTCGGTGATCAGCGCCGGGCTTTGGCCGCGCGGGTTGACCTCGAGGTAGCCGCCTTCGCGGTTCTCGCCGCCGCGGATGTCGACCTCCTCGCGCGGCACGTCGATGCCCTTTTCCGCAATGAACATCTTGACTACGAACGGGTTGGGGCCGACGGATTGATAGAGTTTCATGTGACGTTTCCGGTTGATCTAAGGCGTCTGCAGCCCAAAATTGTTGGTCTTTGCATTGGGCTTTGGATGCAGTGATTGATATTGCGTGATGAGCGTCGTCATCTGGTTGTTGTAGTCGGCAACGTTCTGCGCCAGCGATTGGAGCAGTGTATCGATGCCATCAAGGCGCGCATCTTGCGCGGAATCGACGGATGGCGTTGGCGTCGTCGGCGTTATGGTAATCATATTCTGCGCATTGGTCTGCTTTTGCAACTCGGTGGCAAGACTGGTCATCTGTTGATTGAGCAGCGTAATGCTGTTGCTGAGCGCCAGAACGGCGCCTTCGAGTGCTGCGATGCGCGTATCCTGGTGGGTCGTCGCTGCCGCATTGGCGGTCGGGCTGGCAACGGGGGACGCCGGCGCGGGCTGAGAGTTGACGTCGCCGCCGGTCAGGGATGCGAGTGCACGCTCCAACGCGCTAATACGGAAGTCTTGCACGGCATCGATCATGATCAGAGCTCCTTGAAAGTCGGTGGGTTCACGGCGCGGGGCGCAGTTTATCTTTATCTAACAACGGTGCAACAGGTGCGTCTCACACAACACATCAATTAAGCGACGGGTACGTCGGACGTCTTCTGTATTGCCTGTGATCGTGCCTGAATTTAGACTGGCGGCCAGCTTAAATATGGGTTTCGGTCGATTTATGACAGGTCACGGAACAACTTTCGGGCAAGGGGGTGAGCCATGATCGACAGGCGTACATTCAATCTCGGTTTGGCCGGCACGACCGCCGGATTGGCCAGCGGGTTTGGCGCGTTGAGCCCGGCTCTCGCCCAGACGACGATGGCTGATCGCTGGCAGGAATATCGCGCCATCATTGGCGAGGCCAGGCGGTTGGGCCTGGCGCCGCCGCGGGTCGGGGTCGGCCTTCGCAGTTTCGGCGTCGATGACGCGTTGCCGATGTTCTCCGATCTGGTCGAAACGCTGGAGCGCTCGGCCGAAGCAGAAAATGCATCTGCGGCGGATGTTGATGGGTTGATCGATCGCGCGGCCGAGTTGCTGCGCGCGACGATGGCGTCGGACGCGGCGCCGAGTGAAGGACGGTTTGGAGACCAGGCACGTCGGACACTTGGGACGCGCAAACGGCCAGTTCTGAATGATCAATTGCGCGCCGAGTATGAGGCGTTGTTCCGAACCGCCGAGGTGCGCTCGAACTATCGCTCGAAAGTGGCGTGGTATGTTAACAAGCTGAAGGATCCGGACAATCAGGCGCGCTACAAGAAGGTGGCGCTGGAAGCGTGTCTGCCCTGGTTTGCGGTGGGCATCATCCATGGCATGGAAGCCGGATTCAACTTTCGTGGCCACCTGCACAATGGCGATAGCCTGAAGCGCAAGACGCGCAATATTCCGCGTAACCGCCCGAAGACATGGAACCCGCCCAACAGCTGGGAATTGAGCGCGATCGATGCGCTGCAGTACGACAAGCTCGACAACCAGGAAGATTGGAGCCTGGCGGCGACACTATTCCGCTGGGAAGGCTACAACGGTTTTCGCAGCCGCACGATCCATAAGATCAACACGCCCTATCTGTGGAGTTTTTCGAACCACTACAGCAAGGGCAAATACGTTGCCGACAACCAGTGGGACGGGACCGCTGTCTCAAAGCAGTGTGGTGCAGCCGTCATGCTCAAGGTGCTCGTTGACGAAGGCATCGTGACGGTGCCGAGCGCGTAGCGCGCGCTCGATCGGGTTGTTGCGATCCCACGATGCGGATCAGCCGGTTGGCGCTTCGAGGCCGACTGCGCGCTGGGCGTTCTCGACTTGCTGGCAGTCACTGTCGACGAAGCCGTCGATTTTCGCTGCGGCGAAATCATTGCAGGCATCGATGAAGGCGTAGCTGGCATCCTGCAAGCCGGATGTCCGCGTCATCTTCGTGCGCAACGCGCGATAGGCGAGTTGAGCAAGTTTGATGCGGCCGATCTTCTCAACCGTGACGCCGTGATGCGCGCCACCTTCGGCGATGAGGTGGGCAAATTTATTGAGGATGCCGCTGTTGAAGTGGACGCAGCCGTTGTCGTAGTCGGATGTTGAACGGCAGATCGGGTCATCGCGCTGGACATATTCGGAGTAGTGGCTCGGTTGGCCGCGATTGGTGGCATCGTCGTAGTCTGCCGAGGCGGTGAACAGTGACTGACCATTGGCGCCGCCGAGGCCCGGTTGCGCCATGCTGCGCAGCGGCGACGTCATGGAGAATTTTGGAAGATCTTCGCCGAGGACCCAATTGCCGCCACTGCCGCGTGTGCGCAGTTCGATGAGGGTGCCAAAGATGTCGGCGAGCGACTCGTTCACTGCGCCAGCCTCTTCGAGGTAGACAAGGTCCGTTTCATGGGCGATGACGCCATGCATGAACTCATGCCCGACAACATCCAGCGCTCCGGCATAACCGGCGCCATAAACGGCGGCATGCGCGGCCGGACAGCCGTAGCCTTGCTCGGGGCACCAGTGCGCGGCAGGCCCTGAGCCAAACCGAACGTACGACACGATGGCACCACCATACTTGCTCAGCTTGCCGTCGTCGTAGCTCTTGCGCCCGAACATCGTGAAGAAGAAATCACGCACGGCGCCGCTGTTCTGATAGGCGCGCATGGCATCCGGGCTGACGTCCTTTTCGCGCGCGCTGGTTTCCTCGTTGATGGCGGTCGTGTTCGGCGCTTCTGTCTTGCCGGCGAGGTCGACGATGCGGCGAATGGTGAATGAGCGATGGTCACGATAGGAGTAGAGGAGCTTGCCGGTCTTGGCATCGACGAACAGGCGATAGCTGTCGATCGCGACCTGCCAGGTCAGGCGCGTTGCCGCGGTGACCGTGCGGCCCCGCTTGAGCAGTTTCGGGTCGAAGATGATCTTCGTCGCGGTCGGCGTGGCCTTGTCGATCGTTTCAGCGCCGATCGGAGAACTCAGCCCAAAGCTCTTTTTCCGGCCAGAAATCTGTTTCTTCAGCTCGGCCTTGGCGGTGGCGATCGCTTGCGCCTTGGTGACCTCGCCGCTGAGGTCGATCTTCTCCAACGCGGAGAAACTCGCCGACAACGAGCGCACGGCAAGGGCACGGTTGAGCGTCAGCTTTGCGGATGAGCCAAAGACGGCGATGCCGGCAACCTCCTGCTTGACCGTGGCAATATAGAGACCGGGCAGATTGGGGTCCGGCTGAACCTGCTTGACGACGCGTTTGGCCGACGCATTGCCTTGCGGAAAGGCAGAGCGCAGCTGGCTGCGCGCGAAGAAGGCTTGGACGGCGCGTTTGATGGCGGCCTCCGATGGCAGCTTGGCACTGTCGCGGGAGGCGCCGAGCGAACGCACGAAGTTGGTGCGCACGTTGAGGTTGTTGAGCCGCGACGGCAGGCCGGTGCGCCGGTCGATGGTGTAGCGCATGTTGGGCTGCGATCGCTTGGCCGCGTTCAAGGCGTCGAGTACCTCTGGCTTAGCGTTCTGGGCGAGCAACGGCGCGGCTGGTAGGACTATGAACGACAGTGCGGCGATGCTCAAAAGCAGGGTTTGGGGGCGGTCTTTGTACGGTCCTGGCAAGTTCATTGTCTCAGCCTCAAATGAATCGATGAAAACACGTGTCGACGCTCACCACGTGCAGCCTTTCGGCTTTGTCGACGCGATGATGCTGCCGGTTGGAATGTTTGAGCTGTTGATGAGACCGGCATCGATCGCGGCCTGCTCAAAGGTGCGCGGTGCGCTGCTCGCCCAGGCTTTCTTCATGACGTCGAGGTCGGTGACCGGGCGGCCGTTGAGGCAGCCCTTCTTGTTGTCGCTGACATCGATGCGCCCGCTGCCGTTGAGGTCGATGCGCGGATACCAATGCTCGTTGTCTTCGACCTGTCCGTTGTCGTTGTGATCGAAGAAGTAGGAGCCGAGCGTTGACTTGAATACCGTTGTCATCGCGACTTGATGGCGCCTGTAGAGTTTGAGGTCGATGGCATCGACGGTGCCATCGCCATTGAAATCGGCGAGCGCACTGAGCAATTTGGGTTCGGCGGTGATGACCGCCTCAAGGGCGTCGACGCGCGGCGCGGTGCGTCCGTCAGGGTCGGGTATGGCGGAACTGGCGATGATGTCGACGATCTCAGATGGTGTCTTCGTTGGCGCCACTTCCATCAGGATCGCAGCCAGGGCTGTAACGTGCGGTGCGGCCTGAGAGGTGCCGTCGCAGATCGCATAGTTGCTGCCGCGCCCGCCGATCGTGCTCATGACATCTATGCCAGGCGCGGAGACCTGCCCGCCGCCGTTGGAGAACGACGCGCGGTGCCCGTCGCGGCCAACCGCCTCAACGACAATGAAGTTGGGCGCGCGTTGAAACGTTTCCGAGGGCTCAAGCCCGAGATACGAGAACGGCGACGACCATTTGGCATGCAGCGGCGGGTCGAGACCATCGGAGTCATTGCCGGCGGCGATGACGAACAGCGTATCTTTCTCGAAGGGTTTCAACCATTGCTGCAGCATGCTGGCAAACGAGATGACGACGGATTTCTTGTGCTCGCCGACCAGATCGCCATTGGCAAAATCCTTGGTGAGGTCTTCCTGGTTGCTGACCGTGCGCCAGTTGAAACCCAAGGAGATGTTGATGACGCGCTTGCCGCCGTTTTTGACCGGGTTGTTTTCGAGGTATTCGACGAGGTCTTTGACAGCCGTCACGAACAGCATCGTATGTTGGCCCTCAAGGCCGCTGACGCCCGCATTGAGACCGTGCAGAACATCGTCGGCCTGGACCGGGATGGCATCGATCACCGCGTTGGGCACCATGCCGTCGATGCCACGTCCGCGGCCGTGCGCTGCGCCGGCGATGCCGGCCACGTGCGTGCCGTGGCTTTCTTCGCAGCTTGCACCGGAGAACGGCAGGAGCTGTTCGTCCTTGAGGCCGTGGACGACATTGTAGGTCAGGTGACCGTGATAACTGAAGCCGCTGTCGAGGAAGCCCATCGTGACGGGCGCGCGCGCTGGTTGGGCGGCGCGGTGAGACTTCAGGATGCGCCATGCAAGCGGCATGCGCATGCGCTTCAGCCCCCAATTGCCGTCATCTTCGACGCCGGGACGCCATGTCCAGGTAAAGGCGCGGCCATTTTCCTTGATCGTCAGGCCGGTTGAGCGAGGCAGGGTTTTGGGCGCGATCGTTGAATGCACGGTCGCGGCATTGACACCCGGCTCCTTGCGTAATTTTTGGAGGAAGTCGGGGTTGAGGACATCCTGCGGCTTTTGTGGGCTCGGTGCGGGCGGCTTCTCCGTGCGCGGTCGCGACAGGCTGCGCGTGCCGCCGCTTGGGGCCGTGCTGACCGGCTTGGTACGCTTGACGTAGATCAGGCCGAGGGCCGGGACCTTGCCGACGACATCGAGATCGTATTTGCGCACGACGTTGAGGATTTGCTCCTCGGTCGCAGTGTTCTTGAAGTGCACGATATAGACATCGGGCACAACGCCGAACGCCTTGCTGCGCCGCATGCGTTTGCTGGCTTGCGCCGTTTTTATGCGGGGGGCCAATGCGCGTGCCGCCGGTGGCTTCGGCGGGTTGGTTGCTGAGGCGGAGAACGTGAGGGGTTTGCCACCGGGCGGCGGAGTGGGTTGCCAAAGCGAGCGCAGATAATTCCAGGCATCGCTCAAAGGGTTCTCGTCGGCCACCGGTCGCACACTCGAGGCGGGTTTGTCGGGCGCAGCGTCCGAGCGGCGGTCAGGTATCTTCTTGACCGGGACGCGTTCGACCTTGCCGCCGGGGCGGATGATGAGCAGCTCCTTCGGACTGGGTGCGGCAGGTGCTGCGGTGGTCGGCGCCGGTTGGCGCACGGGGGCGATGCTGCGTGTCGCCGGCCGCGCCGGAGAACGCGTCTTGGCAGACGGCTTGGGTTTGTTGAAGTTTTTCTCAAGCAGTGCACGCAGCCGCGCATTCGATGGCGTTTTCTGCGCGTACGTCGGTGCACCAAAGACAAAGATCAAGATTAAAAGAGCAAGAGTCGTGCGCATGAGTTGCGTCCTCCGCTAGTCAAAAGAGTGACCCGGTTTGGCGGGTCGATGGCGGCTTGATCTATGTGGCCGCCTGGGTCGTGCACAACATGAAGCCGGTGGCGCCTGCACCGTGTTGATCCCTCTAAGATCCGCTCCACCAGTTTTTGACGCGCTGCCAGATGCCCGGCTTGTTTTGTGCGTCTTGCAGCGCCTTGAGTTCTGCCTTGACGTTTTGCAGCGACACGGCAGCTTGATCGAGCTCGACGCGCAACGCGGCTTGCTGTTGCGCCGCCTCGTCCTTGGTCTGCTGCAGCACGGCTTCGCGTTCGTCGATGCGGGCGTTGGCGGCGGTTAGCTTGGCTTCGGTCTCGGTCAACGCCGCTCGGGCCGCCGCGGTTTCGCCCTGTGCCTTCTCAATCTCGCGCTGGCTCTCGACTTTCAGCTGGTTGAGCTCCTGTTCCAGCGCTGCGATACGCTTGGCCGGGTCGGTATCCGGTGTCGTCGGATCAGGCTTGTCCGGGTCCTCAGGCTTGTCGGTGATGGGACCGGATGGATCGCCATCGCCGGGCGTTCCGGGATCGGGCTTGTCGGTCGGTGGCTTGGCGCCGATTTCATAATTGGCGTCAACGATCAGATTGCCGCTGCTGTCGATGGACGGGCCAAGACCTTTCGCCTTGCGCAGGGCGGCAATGAGTGACGTGTAGATCGGCACGTAGGTCGAGATGATGCGCGATCCATGCGAGATGTTCTGCTTGGCCATGAAGTGCAGGTGCGTGGTCGTTTGGCGTCGGCCGCCCATGTATTTCGAGATCTTGCCGAGGACGTCGCCCTGACGCACTTTCTGGCCGCGCTTTACGCGAATGGTGCGCGGGTTCATGTGGAGATAGTAGTAAGACGTGCCGTCTTTCGTCGCCTTGAGGACGACAGTGGTGTTGCCGGTGACGCGCGTGATCTTGCCGTCGGTGACGGCGACAGCCTCCCATTTGGAGTCGCTGCATGTCGGCGGCCGGATATCGAGCCCCTGATGACCAGTGCCGCTCGGACAAAGGGGTAGCTTCCAGCCACGCACTTCGCAGTAGTTGTCGTATTGAGTGAACGGGTTGTAGTTCTTCGGATCGCACTCCGAGCCACCGGCAGCGCCCTTGCCGCCCCAGCCGCCACCGCCGCGGCCGTAGATTTGCGAGTTCATATGCGGATGCATGCCCTTCGGCAGGGCGAGCGGAAATATGATGCCCGGCGTGTAGACATAGCGGTCATCCGTGCGCCCCTTGCGTTGGTCTTTGGGGTGCAGCTTGCCCGGCGGGTGATAGGCGAAGGCACGCTTCGTTGCGATCGGGTCGCTGCCGCCGTCGGGTTTCTCGGCGTCCGGTTTGTCGCCGGCCTGGAGGTCGAGGGGCAGTGGCCGCAAGGACTGATTGGTGAACTTGCAGGTCCGGGCGACCCTGTGGATCAGTCTTGACGATCGGTCGTCATGCGATCCGCAGCCGCTGCGGCGGCTAGCGGTTGATTTGTTATGCTCAAATGTCGACAAATTTGCTGCCGATATCAAGCCGGAGCCGCCGGCATCGG
This sequence comes from Hyphomicrobiaceae bacterium, assembly GCA_049116495.1. Classification (GTDB taxonomy): domain Bacteria; phylum Pseudomonadota; class Alphaproteobacteria; order Rhizobiales; family Hyphomicrobiaceae; genus CAJQQK01. The sequence goes on from JAGDYV010000116.1 coordinate 15,895, forward strand.
CAGTAAACGGTGTGGTGGACCATCCAACGAAGCAGCAGATGGCAATTCCACTCATTCTGAAAAAGTTTCGCATCACAAAAACACCCACCCCGAAACGAATTCATGGATCGATAATGTCGATCCGTACGCGCCATAGCAACCCGTCACTGTACGTTTGTCGATGGCGGCGGAAACCAGTAAACGTGGTCCGCCATTCCCGTTGAATTTCCGCCTTCTATCTCGCCAACCGATCCAGCTGTGTTCGCAGCTTTGCCGGCAATTTCCCAGCTTGCGCCGGATCCTCAAGCAATTGGCGCACCTTTTCGCGCAGTGGCGCCGGCATGTCCGCACCCGGTACAGGCGCCAATGATCGCGCGCGTCGTGATGACGAGATTTGATCCAAAGCAAACGGCATGTTGTAGCGGCCCGGTGCCAGTGAAAACAGCCCAAAGTCCAACTTGATGACCGGCTTTGTCCACGGGCCGCTGATCCGCACCGGGATCGGCAATTGACTGGGAGGCGGCGCCAGCCGTGCGCGCACGCGCTGATCAAGGTGGCGGCGCCCGAGCGACACAGTGCCGTTGCTATCCACCTCGACGTGGCGCCCGCGCAGTGTCACGGGTCCAATCGTTTTGATGACGCCCTTGTTGAGACGCAGCCGCGCCCGCACCTTGTTGAAGGGCGTTGCCCGGCGCGTATCGTACGACCATTTCCGCCACCACTGGTTGAGCACCGCTTTGAGATCGAAGCCGATGAGGCGCCCTTTGCTGAGGCCGAGATCCGCTTTGCCAGAAATTGAATCGACGACCTTGTCCAGGCTGTTGCCACGCGCCGACAAACTGGCCGTAAATGAGCTGCGACCTTCTATCGTCTCGGGTGCGTCGAGCAGGACCAGCAATTTTTTGACATCGACCTGCTTGCCGGTGAGCGACAAGGCATGTTCGGGCGTTGCAGAGCGTCCGTCGATGCGGAGCTTTCCAGCCCATTGACCGCCCGCGAACCGCGCTTGTGCGACGTCTAGAATGATGCGACCGGCATCCAATTGGCTGTCGAGAGTGACATCGGCGAATTCCAGGCCGGCAATGCGCAGCGTTTGCGCGGTCTGCAGCAACACAACGTCACCAATGTTGGCCAAACCAAAATCAAGGGTGATCGGTTGGACCGGGCTTTTGCCGGGCGGCGGTGGCGCTGGTGAAAGGCGTCTGGTCGGGGCCAACGAGCGGCTGGCCATCGGGCTGGTGAGGGTCTCCAAATAGGTGTCAAGGCTTTGCCATGCACTCGGAATGGTCACGTCGGCTTTGATGCGTGCCGGCGCCACGGTAAAGCTGGCAAGGGTTGGCTTGGATGTCGTAAAGGCATTGAGGTCAAGTTTATTCCAGGCGGCTTCACCAGTGATGCGCGGCCGGTTCCCGCGCCAGTCGACCGCAACATCGACCTTACCAGCTGCGATTGCAGTCGTAACGTTGGCGCCTTTCAACCAGATTTGCTTGGTTGAAAGCGCGACGGGCCCGACAATGGTCGCACGCCCTGAAAGGGCAGGATGTTCCGGGCCATGATCGATATTCAGCCAGCGCGCGAATTCGTCGATGGACGTGATGCGGACATTGGCCTCGCCCTCGATCCGTGTCGTGGCGTCATCGTAAACGGCGCCATTAAAGGCGATCTTTGCGGTCGGCGCTTTCAGGTCGACGGCGAGCGTTGAGTGTTTGGCACCGCCGCGGGACATGCTGCCACTCATCTTGACGGTCGCATCGCGCCACACGAAGCGTCCCTTCAGCTGTCCGATATGACCGCTTTTAAGGTCCGTCAGCGTTGCCTTGAACTTGCTGACGGAAAATTCCGGATTGGCGGGGCGGACGTAGTAGCTGACGAACCCATCATCGATGGTGAGTTGCCGAAGTTGGAACCCTGTGCTGCGGGCGCCTGTCGCGGCCTTGAGTTGTCGCAAGTCCGCATCGAACAGCGTAACGGTCGGTTTTTCGATGCGCATCGTGTCGATCGTCCGGTCGCCCTTCAGCCAGTTCCGGACGTTGAAATTGGCAGTCAGGCGGACGGCATCGGCGACGACGCCGCCACGCGTTGCGCGCACGGTTGGGCGTCGGAGTTTGGCATCGCGCAGATCCAACCGGGCTTCGGGCCACAGCGTGATCGACGACCCGGCGCCAACGGAAAGTTGGTAGCCTGTTTGATGGCGCACCTGGGTGGTCAAGATGTCGAGTAACAGCGATTGCGGCGGGTTGCGCACCAGCGCCACGGTACCGATCGCCAAGACCAGAACCGGACCGACGATCCAGAACGCCAGGAAGCGAGCCAATCGTGATGTACGCGGTACCGATTCCTCCGACATCATCCCCCCTCCCGATCGTGTGACTTATCGGGCTACTTGGCCTCCGACCGAGGCATGCCATGCGGTGACCGGCGTGTGCTACGAAACGACCGGCAATGCACAGGCGTTGCGGCAAACGATCCGCATGCATCCGCAGATCAGGGATCGTTCTACCTATCTTTAACAAAATTTGTCCGTAGTCTATCGTTCCGAAGTGACATTGGCAGCGAGGTGGTAGGCGGAAGCCACACTCATCGACAGGCCGTCGCAGCATGCAGATCAATTTGTGGTGCGAATGAGTATAAGGGGGTGGATATGGTACAGGAACAGACATATCGGGCGTGTTATCCCCGATTTGCGCGCGTCACTGGCCGCGCGCTGATGGCTGTCTGCATTGGTCTCGGCTGTATCAGCATGACCGCGATCACGGCGGCGGCGCAGGCCAACAAGATCACTGTGAAGTGGAATGACCCCGAGATTGCGCGGTTTCAGCGACGATCGCGGACACGATCGCTCGGTGCGGGAGCACTGTTCGATCCGCGCCTGGCGAAACTGAAATTGCCCGTGCTTGGCTATGAGAAAACCATTCCAAAAGTCCGCAGTGCCTTTGGCGTGGCACCACGTGCGCGCCGCACCTTGACGATGGATGAGACCAACCCGGTTTGGTACGAAATTGCGTATGACTATGGTGACGACATCAAGGTCACGGTCGAAGCCGACCTGCGTATCCAAACCAAGCTGCCGCCTGGCGCCAAGGTCTATACGAAACCGAGAGGGGCTGCGCTGACGGGTGACTCGGACATTTCCGTCTTCGATGGGCGCAGTGAGGTGGGCATGATCGGCGCGATCGCCGAGTTCAAGGTCTACCGCTTCGGCCAGGTGCCCTATTCGGTTACCATCGAATGCTCGGAAAGGAAAAAGGCGGTCTGTCAGGATGTCGATGCGCTGAAACGCGACAAGAAGTTCCTGCGCCTGATCTTCGCGCGTCCGCCGAAGCAATGAATGCTGCAAGCGTTTCGTATGAGATGCGCCCGGCATTCATGCATGTCGGCGGTCGGAGGCTTCATGGTCATTGCGTTGTCACTGACGTTGACGGAATGTGCCATGCCTTAATTTGACTGACCAGCCGCTGTCGACGGTTTGGCTCCCCGTCGCCGCGTGATAACGCGGAGCTGAGCTTCGGCGAGTTTGCGGGCCCATTCGGCTGCGTTCAATTTGCGCGTCAATTCGGCGACCTTTGATTTGAGCGTGTCGAATTCTGTCTCGGAACCCGCCTTGGGTTGCGCGGCGGCAACAGCCTGGGTCAATGCGGCTTTATCCTGTTCGAGTTGCCGGCGTTTCGCGCGTTCCTGCGCCAGGCGCTGGGTCAGTGTGCTCACCTCGCGCTCAAGCAAGACGCGGCGCTGTTCAAGCTTTTTGATTTTTTCAGTGCGCAAGCGGTCCCGTTCCTTGTCAATCTGGTTTTCCAGAGAGGCCCGCGAAACGAGATCCGCGGCGACGCCTTCGGCTTTCCGGCGGGCTGAAACCTCCTTGCCAAGCTGCTCGTGCAATTGGACGGCCATCTGCTCGATCTCTTTTTGAGCGGATTCGGCGGCGCGCCGACGGAAACGCTCTTTGCGCAACTGGGCCAGCCGCTCGCCCTCACCTTGGGCCGCTTCGGGAGCTCCGCGCGGGGGCTGCTCGGCTTTTAGGCGTGCCTCTGAAACCGGGTTTGCGTCCTCTGCGGTGGCCGGAAGGGGGGCAGATTTTTCCGGTTGCGCTGAGATGCCGTTCGGTACGGTGCGCACCACAACCGGGGCGATGCCGGGCACATCCCTGTTCTGCACCGGCCCATTACGCACCGGTGCGCTGCGATCTTGCAGGGCCGGGCTCGCCTGGCGTTGTTCGTCTGGTACCGGACCGTTCAAAGCGCGCTTGGTTGGCAATGGCGTTTGGCTGCCGGGTGTTGGAATCGCCAAGCTGGGAGACGATCTCCGGATCGGTTGTTTGACGACGGGGCTGTTGGCGGCGCCATTTGCCGCCGCGCCGTTGGGGGCGCCGCTCGGGGGTGTGCGCCGCTTGATCGTCTGTGAGCGTTGCTCGATCTTCGGTGAACTGTCTATCCGAACCGGACCGTGCAAACGGTTTGGCAATCTTTGGGCAGCTGCCGGCACAACAGCGGTGAGTGTCATACTGATCACCATGCCTGTCACAACGCCATAGTTCGTAAGACCCGATTTGTAATACATCTTTCGCACCGATCTGGCGCCACCCCTCGTTAAGCCTGAACACGTCGCAATTAGCGCCGAGGCATGGCAATTCAGTGGCAGAAATTGATGCGAGTACGCACTAAAAAAGACGGGCGCGTTGGAGATGGCGCCCGTCCTTCAATTGGTCTTCATTCAGCGTTCATGGCGTTGTCATTAGCCCATTTGGTATCCCGGTGTTGATTTCGACAGTGCGATTTCCTCGTCACTCATCTCTTCAACAACATCATCAAATAAAGGTGATGATAGATAACGCTCACCGGTGTCCGGGAGCATGCACAGAATGACGGCACCCTTTTCGGCCTTTTCCGCGATTTGCATGGCGATCGCGAAGGTCGAGCCACCCGAGATGCCGGTCATTATGCCCTCCTTCTCAGCGAGCTTCTTGGCCCAGGCAATGCCTTCTGGTCCGGGCACGGGGATCAGATCATCGTAGAGCTTTTGGTCGATGGCCTCCTGCAGCACATAAGGAATGAAGTCTGGCGTCCAGCCCTGGATCGGGTGCGGCTCAAATGCCGGGTGACTATGCGCGGGGGCCTGATGATCGCCGCGACCTTGCGTTTCACCGCTGCCGATCAATTGAGCGTTGGCGGGTTCACTGAGAATAATCTTTGTGTCCGGGCGCTCCTTGCGCAAGACCCGCCCGACGCCGGATACAGTGCCGCCGGTGCCGTAGCCGGTCACCCAGTAGTCGAGCCGGTCGCCCTTGAAGTCGGCCATGATCTCGCGACCGGTCGTCTGCTCGTGCATGTCGGCATTGGCATCGGTCTCGAATTGACGCGCCAGGAACCAGCCATTCTTGTCAGCCAGTTCAACGGCCTTATTATACATCCCGAAACCTTTTTCGGCGCGCGGCGTCAGCACCACCTTGGCGCCGAGGTAACGCATCAACTTGCGTCGTTCGATCGAAAAGCTGTCAGCCATTGTGATGACCAGCGGATAGCCTTTGGCGGCGCAGACCA
>JAGDYV010000117.1:0-27737 GCA_049116495.1 Hyphomicrobiaceae bacterium
GAGGATTTGAACCTCCGACCCCCAGTCCCCCAGACTGGTGCGCTAACCAGACTGCGCCACGCTCCGACTTGCCGCCACAGCTGATGTGACCGCGGGATGCTCTGAACCGTAAGATCGGGGGAAACCTAGTCCAGGTATCAGATGGTTTTGTGCCCGCTCGTGAGCGACTGGTCAACCGGCTTTTGTTGCAAACGTAAAGGTGGCCGATGGCCGGCGTGTCTTGATGCGCACACAAATGGGCAGATCTTCCTTGGGCGGCGCATCAAATGCGTTTATCGCTTCCATCCCCTGGATGATCAAAATAATCTGCCGCCGGAGCGGGGCGCATGCAGGTTTCTTGAATGAGGGCGGCATCATGGTTCGTATTTGGGATCGCATACGACGTTGCGCTCGCGTGACATCGTGCAAGCCTGGGGAGTGGCCGAGTTGCTGGGCCGACTGGCAAAGAAGCGGTATTTGCGGTGTGGTCGTCGTCGTGATCCTGACGGCATTGGCCGCGAGTGGATCATCGCAGCAGGCGCACGCACAATATCGAGCTGGTGCATTTATTGACGGTCGACCGGTGTTTGGTCGACGCCGGTCATCCGCTGAGATTATGCGGTTGCGTGGTCGCCGCGCGGCAAAACGCTACCAGAGGCGCCCCCGGGTGAGACGCCGGGGGCGTGAGGTACCGGTCAAGGTTGTATTCCCTTCAGTGATATCGCCAGATGCGCGTGTGCCGGCGTTCGGCGCGGCGCGGCCGCCGTTGCCGACGCCCAATGCGAAGTCGCTGCCTTCAAGTGTGCAGCGTGTCACGAAGCGCAGGCAGAGACGCGCGACCAAGCGCAAGAAGGTGCTGCAAATAGTTGTATCGCTTGGACGCCAGCGCATGACGGTCTATCAGGATGGACGGACAATTGGTCGTTCCAGTATTTCGAGTGGGAAAGCAGGTCACCGGACACCGACCGGCGTGTTCAGTATCATTCAGAAACGACGTCATCATCGCTCCAACATATACAGCAATGCGCCGATGCCGTTCATGCAGCGCATCACCTGGTCGGGGATCGCCCTTCATGAGGGACGTCTGCCGGGTTATGCGGCATCGCATGGCTGTGTCCGTCTACCCCGCCGATTTGCGCGCAAACTCTTCAAGACGACATCGATGCGTACGCACGTTGTGATCGCCCGCGGCAACCCGTCACCGCGTGCGTTCTCTCATCCGAACCTGCCCGGTGCCGCCAATCTTGGCGATGTGCAACTGGCCAAGCTGATTACACCGTCGAACTGGTTCCGGGAGCGAATTCGGCGACGCCTTGGCCGCATGCGCCATCGATCGACCCAACTGCCGGTTCATCTCGCGAGCAGCGGTGCCGGTGCGCTGCCGGCGCGGGGGCCCGTGTTGCGGGCCTATGATCGAGATGTTTTCCGGTTGGCGGCCATGTTGCATTTCGATCAGAGCGAGATGATCGCGCACCGACATCGCGTTGCGCGCACGCGCACTGCCGAGCCGCTCAGGGTCTTGGTTACGCGGCGAACGCAGCGCGATCAGATTCGCGACGTACAACGCCGGTTGGCGGTGCTTGGTTACAATGTTGGCGCGTTGGACGGGCAGTTGGGCCGTCAAACGATTGGCCTCATCAAGCACTTTCAGCGAGCAAACAAGTTGCGCGCATCAGGGTATCCGGACGCAGCAACGCGTGATCTTCTGGCAGTGCGAAGTGAATTACCGCAGCCTTCGCGGGTGACAGTTTACGTGCGTCAAGGCGGACGGCAGATCTACTCGGGGCCGATCAAAATGGTGCGGCCCGATGCACCAATCGGCACGCATCTATATACGCTGACTGACCTTGATAATGAGGCTGATACCGTGGGGGCCTGGACGGCGATAACGTTGCAGGCGAAAGGCCGGTTGCCGTCTTGGTCGAAGCGAGTGTGGCAGCAGCGTCTGCCCGACATCGAGGCTGTTGATGCGCATGACGCCATTGGGCGGATAATATTTCCAGCGCATGTCCGGGCCGCAATCGAAGATCGATTGACGCCGGGATCGTCGCTGATCATCGCAGATCGAGGCAGTGAGCGGGAAACGGGATTGGCGACCGATTTTGTGGTCCTCACCGATTAGCGTCCCGGGCCTCAAGTTGGAAACAAGCTGCCGCGGTGCTCTAACTACTCGCAGAAACCACGCTCTCGGCATCCTGTAGCAATGCATCGATTGTTTCGGGCGCCGTATCCCACGCGCACATCAGGCGGCAGCCGGTCGGTGGTACGAAGGTGTAGAATTTCCAACCTTTATCGCGCAGGCCTTGTTGCAGAGCGGCAGGGAGATGGACAAAGACGCCGTTGGCTTCGACCGGGTGCATCAGCTCGACGCCGGACAACCGGCGCAGGCCGTCGCCGAGGCGCCTTGCCATGGCATTAGCGTGCCGGGCATTGTTCAACCAGACGTTATTGCGCAACAACGCCAACCACGGCGCGGTGACATACCGCATCTTGGAGTTGAGCTGGCCGGCCTGTTTACGCCGCCAACCGAAATCTTCGGCGAGTGTACGGTCAAAAAAGACAATGCATTCGCCGACAGCGAGGCCGTTCTTGACGCCGCCGAACGACAGGACATCGACGCCACGCCGCCAACTCATGTCGGCGGGTGTGGTCTGCAACGATGCCACTGCATTGGCAAAGCGTGCGCCGTCCATATGGAAATGAAGGCTGTGGCGCCGGGCGAGGTCTCCGAATGCTGCTAATTCGTCGAGGCTGTAAACGGTGCCAAGCTCGGTTGATTGCGTCAGTGTCAGGGCGTTGGCTTTGACGTGATGGACGCCTTCGAATTGGGTGGCGCGTTCCTCGACCGAATCGACCGTCAGCTTTGCGGCCGGCGTGTCGACAATCAGTTGCGAGGCGCCACCGCCAAACAGGCCGAGCGCATTGGCTTCATCCCATTGCAGATGCGAGAAGCTGTGCGAAATCACGGCATTGTAAGGTCGGCAGATTTGGGCGAGCGACAGGGCATTGGCGCTGGTGCCGTTGAACACGAAGAAGACCGAGCAGTCTGTTTCAAAGAGTTCGGCGACAGCCTGTTCGGCGGCCTGGGTGGCCGGATCGTCGCCATAGCCGATGACGTGACCGGTCGCATTTTCTGCGACGAGGGCGTCCAGCGCTTCCGGGCACATGCCGGCATTGTTATCCGACAGAAACTGCTGGCGCATCTTCAGCTCGCTTTGGATTGATCGTTCAACTGTTCGGGCGGGACCTGCCTAACAGCAAAGCCTGACAGAGCTCAAGTCCCCCACGGGCGCCCACGCCAGCCGCCGAACAGGCCTTCACCACCGCTGGAAATCGAAATGATCTGTTCGAGAGGATAAGCCTCGGCTTCTTCGGCGGGGCGAGCGACGAACAGTTCGGCATGCATGAGGCCGTCGGCTTCCTTGCCCTCCGTGTCGATGCCGAGCGTTTCGAGCGTGAGCAGGGCTTGTGTCCATTCGCCGGCTGAATGATACCGCCGCTGTACGAAGGTGACCCCTTCGAGCTTCTCGAACAGGAGGTCGCGCTGTGTGAGATGCTCGCGGACTGCATCGATTGATTCCGTGCGCAAGACGAAGAGCGCCAACCATGGCGGGCGTTCGCCGATCGCGTCGAAGATCTTCTCAAATGTGCCTGGGCCGGCATAGGAAGCGCAGCCTGTTGATATCAAGCAGTTGGTACCGGCGATGGCATCCTGGTCGGCGGACGACAGATCCTTGGTTTCAAGGTCGCCCGAAATCGCATGATCGAGTAAATTGACGTTCTCGGCATAAGCGGTTGTGGTCTCGGATAGATCGAGGCCGACATAGTTAATGTCGATTTTCGATGGCCAAGAAGCATAGTAGTTTCGATCGAGCGCCATGACGCGCTCTGGCGCCAGGTCGCCGGCATCGAGGTCGCGATAGCGATGGGCGAGGCGGTTCATATCGATCGGATAACGCAGCAGCGCTGAGTTGATTCCGAAGCCACAGCCGAGGTCGAACACTTTCGGCTTTTCCCCGCGCGCTTCAGCGGCCGACTGGATGACATTGCGAAATACCGTGCGGGCAAGTTCGGGGATTCGGTAGTCGAGCCCGTGAAGCACGCGAAAATAGGCGCGCGGATCGGGTTCAGCGTAGACTTGCTCGTATTCCTCCCGGACATCATGGGCTCGTTCGCTTATTAGGCCATCGTTATCAGATGTCATAGTGTGGAAACTTCCACTCCGTTGGTTTGGCGACCGTTTCGTAGCCGGCAGAGGGGGCCACCATGGGTCGATCACAGCGCGGCGACGTCGAGCGCTGTTGTCGCCAGCCAATAATGCTGCAAGTGCGAAAGATTAGCTCAATCCGATGGATTTGGCCAATCCGTATCGTCAAGACGTCACAGCACGTTGACGATCAACTCATGGCCGTTTGCGCACTGTGGGCCACAGATGCCGAGAGCCTTGCGGGATGTCATCCGGCGGTACCGGAGAGATTAACGAGGTTACCCAAAGGTGCGCCGATACAGAGCAATCGAGGCCGGCAAGATGATGAGTTGGCCGATGACGGAGGCGCAGAGGCAGACCGCCGCGAGGCGACCAAACAGGCGCAGTGACGGCAGGTCCGAAAGCATGGTCACGCCGAGGCCGAGCGCCAAGACGATTGTGGTGAGGACAACGGCCGGCCCAATGTGACTAGCTGTTGCAACCAATGCTTCGTAATAACCGGATTGCCGACTGCCGTCTTCGGCTTTGAGGCCGAGACGTTGTTCTTCAAGGTTGAACCGGTTGAGGAAATGGATGGTGGAATCTATTGCCAGGGCGAATGCGACGGTGATGGCGATGATTGACGCGAACTGCAAACCGTCAGCAAACAACGAAAGTAGCGCGCCTGTTGCGAATATCGGGAACAGCGATGGCAAAACGCTGGCCAGGCCAGAAACGACCGATCGCAGCGCGATGCCAAGGAAAATAAAGATCACGAACATGTCGCCGATCAGCCCCCAGTTGAGCTCGCCAATCAGCTTGGCCGAATTGCGCGCGGCAATTGCGGGTAGCCCGGTGACAGCAATCTGATAGTCGGAATGTGCCTTTCGGACCGGCGCAAGGGCACTGTCAATTGTTTCAACGATCGGCAGGATCTTGCTGGCATCTACATCCGGCAGACGGCCCGTAACGAGCACTGCTTTGCCGTCCTTGGCGAGAAACCGGTAGCGGAGATGCTGCGGCAGAACTTCAGCGTACTTTTTGATCGTTTCGATATTATCGTTGCCCGCAGCGCGAAGCCATCGACGCAGGCTTTCCAGCGACCACACGTTGCCTAGCCCGGCGCGTTCTTCAAGGACCTTGTGGGCGGCTGCAATGACGTCGAGTGTTGCTGGATCGTAAATCGATTTGTCACCCTGCCACTCAATCATAATGTGCACCGGATTGGCGCCGGTAAGTTTCTTGTCGATGCTGTCGTTGGCAGAGAGGGCCTGTTCTTTGTCTGGCACCTGGTCGGCGAGGCGATATTGCGGCTCCAGTCGAACGTAGGCATAGCCGGTGATCGAAACGGCGAGTAGGCCGGCGAGAAAATACGGTAGGGGGCGGCGGGCGACGTGGCTGATCGTGCCAACCGTAACGTGGTGGAGAAGACCGACCGGGCTGTCGCTGTCGCCTTGCGGTGCCTCTTTGTCCTTGCGAATCAGGAAAATGGCCATCGTCGGCACGACGGTTGCGACGGCAATGTACGAAATGACCACGGCGAGGACGGCGGCGATACCGAATGTGCGTATCATCGCTGATTCAGCAAATGAGAACGATAGCAAGGCGATAATTGCGTTCATGGCCGTCAGCAGGCAGCCAGGCGCTACATCGATGATCGCGCTTCGCGCCGCCTGGATGCGGGTGCTGCCGGCAAGGATGCTGCGTCGGATGGCAAACACGAGGTGCATTGAATCGGAAAAGCCGGAAACCAGGATCAACGGCGTGAGCACGTTGATGAACAGATTAAGGCGAAAGTCGAGGCCACCAACGACGCCAAGCGTCCATAGAATGGCGACTGCGGGCCCGAGCAAGGCGATCATGGTGAGTGATAGCCGGCCAAAGAAGAGGTAAGCCGCGAGACCGCCGAGAATGAAACCCAAGCCGTTGTAGATCAAACGATCGCGCTCAACGGCATTGCGGATTTCGAGCTGCATAACCGGGGCGCCGGTCAACTCGATTTTCAAGCCGCTGTCTTTCAGGACCGTTTCGCTGGCCTTGCGGATTTCTCCGATAATTGCAGCGCTGCCGCTTTCGCGGACGGCTTCGCGATCAAGTGCAATCACGATCATGGAAAGTTGGCCGTCATCGGAGAGAAACTTGCCGCGGACAATCTCGTTGGCGCGCAGGTTTTTGACGATGCGATCGAATGCGGCATCGTCTTTCGGCAAGGGGTCGGGAACGATTGGCGGTGGGTAGCCGGTTGCATTCGGCTTGTCGCGTGCTGAGAGCATCGAGACAATTCCGTCGATGCCGGACGTTAGTTGCAATTCCACGGCGAGATTGGAAAACGCTGTCAGGCCCTTGCGACTAAGCAGATCGGAACCTTCAACAACAGCAAGGACATCGTACTCACTGGAGGGGAATCGTTTGTCGATTGCTTCATACTGTCGAAATTCAGGTGTGTCGGTGCGAAAAAGCTCAGACAGCGAGTCGTCGACCTGCAATCGCGCAACACCGAAAATCGCCAGCGCCGACAGTGCGAAGATCACCAAGAGTGAGACCACCGGCGACCAAAGCGCGACCAGACCCAGCCTTTCCAGGCCAAATGTCAACCTGAACGATCGCGTGATCTCGCGCTCCCGATCGTCCCCTTCGCCGGGCCGTGCATCCATCATGTGGCGATCTTTGCAAATTCGTTGTCTTTCCGCGGACGTTACCCGTGGTCGGCGATAATCGCAATGCGGCGCGAAACCATCTGTGGCCTAGCATCCTCGACGCATGCCGCCGGATCACCTATATGACGACCAGCAAAGTCGCCCAATCGCTGAAATCGCCCCATCCCGATACGACACGAACCATGGCAGATAAACTTCTGGACGCCCGGCATCTCAATTGCCCTCTACCGATTCTCAAGACGAAGCGGGCCCTGGATGGCGTTGAAATTGGCGGTACATTGGAGGTGCTTGCGACGGACCCCGGGGCACCGGACGATTTCGTTGCGTTCGCAGAGTCGACCGGCCACACGTTGTTACAACAATCGAATGACGAAGCCGGCGTGTTCCGGTTTCTCCTGCGTCGGGAAGCGTGAGGATTGCATGGCTGGCAACCAAACATGACGTTGCCGTATTGACGGCCTAAGCCTCGGTCGTGCGATAACCCCTGGAGCGCACTTTTGCGGCTGCTTTCACTGCTAAGGATTCCCATGACGGACAGATTGCCGATCTCATTTGCCGGGCGGTTAAGTTACCGTATCGCGAGCGTATCCTTCGGCCTTGTCTTGGCAGTGGCCCTATGGGCCGGATCGGGCGCGGGGGCTGCTGCGAAAGTCATGCAGGCGCCGGGCAGCCGCGTCAGTATGGACCTGCCGGACAATTTCAAGAACTCGCCGATGTTTGCGGGCTTCATGGAGATTATCTCATCGGCGGCCGTGCTGGTGCTTGAAATGCCGCCAGAAGCCTATGACAAAGCCGTACCCGGTTTTACAGCTGAAGCGCTGGGTAGAAAGGGCATCACCAACGTCAAAGTTGGTTCGCTGAAGCGGTCCGACAAATACTATTTCGTCACGGGTGAACAAAAGCATCCACGGGCTTTATTTGAGAAATTTATTCTCGTCATCCGTGATGCGAAGAATACCGCTGTGATCACGTTCAATGTGCCGAAAGGATCGCTGGCCAACGGCAGTATCAAGCGCGAGGATGTCATCAAGGCGCTGAGCACGGCCAAATTTGAAGCGAAAGCTGCACCGAGCAAAGACTTGTTTAAGTTCAGCTATCTCGGTCCGTTCGAGCTTTCCGGTAAAGTAACCGGAACATCGCGCATCTTCACGGTGAAGGGTGATGCTGCGCCAAAGGCGAAGCGGAATATTCTTGTCGTCGGGCCATCCTTGAACCGTCTTCCCGTAGATAACCTTCAGGAGTTTTCGCAGTTTGCATTGAAGAGCCTGAAGAACATCAAAGGGCCTGCGATCAAGGATGCCAAAGATGTCCGCATCGACGATATGAAAGGGTATCAGATCACGGCCACAGGCAAGCGCGGTGCGACTGATCTTCCTGTCGTCGTTCGCCAGTTGATTCTTTTGCCTGCGAAAGGCGGATATTTTCGACTGCTGAGCGTCACCAAGGCTGCTGACGAGCAACGCCTTGCACCTGAGATTGAGAAGGTCTTTGCGAGTTTCGAGGCAACGAAAAACGCCCCCGCACAGTAGGTTGATCAAGTCAGAACGTGATCGTTGGGGCGCGCTTTTGGTGCTTTTTGGGGCCATTGGCCTGTTGTTTGGCGCGGCGCAGGCTGCAACGCGTACGACACCGCAGAAAGACCATCGTTGGCAACTGGTGACGTTGAACGGATTGCCGACCGCTATTGCGGCGCGGTGCGCGGATTGCTTGCCTGACATTGAATTGCGCTGCCTGACGCGCGGTCGTGGTCTCATGGAGCTGTCCATCCCGGGCGCGGCAGTGGCGAACGGACGGGCCGGTGCCAGCAAGCAAATTCGGTTGTCACTTGGTGCCCACAGCGCGCGTCGACGCGCGCTGACGCGTCGACATTCCCGCGGATTTGTGCCGGTTCTGCAATTGGCGGTGGACGATGCATTGCTCGACCTTGTGCAGGGCGAATCCGTTCTGAAGATCAACTTTTACGGCCAACGCAGCTTCGTTGGTTTGCGCGGCGCGGCGCGGCCCGTAGAGCAGGTTCGAGCGGCCTGCTTGCCGACGGCTGCACCGATGTCCAAGCGGCACTGTACATGGGCAGTTGTCGTTGAGTGCTTTGCCAGGCGTGAGCGCGCCGTGGTTGCGGCGAAGGCGTTGCCGGGCGCGTTTGCAAAGGCGCGGGCAGGTCGTTTCTGCGTCATCGTCACGAGTGCGCACCTTGCCTCGGCGCAGGCGCGGGCAGCAGCGTTTGGCGGATACGTTGAGCGCAGCTGCCTACCGTGAGGGGCTACAAGTGCGGTCGAAGCGCTTGGCGGCTGGCGAGGCTTGACATCGCGGGAGTTGCCCGACACAAACGGCGGCCATAGATCGCGAGGCCATGGACGACGTCGTGGTCGCAGTCCTTGGGCAGACGATCGGGCGGTTAGCTCAGCGGTAGAGCACACGCTTCACACGCGTGGGGTCACTGGTTCAATCCCAGTACCGCCCACCAATCGGCCAGAGAGCAAGAAGCATCCAACAGACCTCGTTTGTTGCAGTTTTCATGTACTTTACGTTCAGTCTTTCTGTCATTTCATGACGTTTATGAGTGAGTTCGTTCAGCTCTGTTGATCAAGAGTGTGGCCGGCTGCCCGCCTTCATGAATTTCACATTAAAAAATTGTTAATTTTTACTGTTTGACGGCGCTCGCGACGTCCGGGTTGAACAGGCGCTATGGGCGCCGCCGTATCCATGAAAATCGTCTCAAACTTACAAGAAGCCCTGTATTACGGGGATTCGTGCGCGATGCGACTTGACACCTTATGCATCAATTGAGCCTGGCTGGAGGGGGCTGGCGGGCCGGTACACAATTCGAGAAGATGACCCTTGGCGGGCGTAAATGTGTCGGAATTGTAACGCCTAGGTGCGGATTTTTTTTTAGCACTGTTCGCTGATCGATTGTTGCGTGAAGCTGGGTTTAACTGGTGCGGCATGGCGATCATGTGGATGCGTATATTAGCACATCGTTTTTCAGCGTGGGAATAAGTCTTATGTCAAATGCGTATGGTATGCGGCTCGCCGCGGCGGTTGTGGGTGGCAGTCTTGCGTTGTGTTCCACGGCGCATGCCGGCGGGTTTGCGATCCGTGAACAGTCAGCGTCATCGCAGGGTGCATCGTTTGCCGGTTCGGCAGCAGGTTTTGACCTCAGCTCGATGTACTGGAACCCGGCGGCGGTGACGGCCAAAAGCGGCGTCAATTCAGAGACGCATGCCGCGATTATTCTTGGACAACAGGATCTGACGGCGACAGGCGGCACTCTGGACAAGCCCGCGTTTGGCTCTGCCACATCCGGCAACATTGCCGACCCGGCCGCCTTGGCAGCGTCCTATGCCAACTACCAGTTCGGCAATTTTTATATCGGCCTTAGCGTCAATACGCCGTTCGGCCTGACGACCAAGCCGGAGAACGATTGGCGTGGCCAGGCGATCGGTCAGACATCGGAACTACTGACCGTGAACGCTGCACCGACGGTGGGGTATAAGGTTGCGCCGGGTGTCTCAGTCGCGGTTGGCGCGCAGGTGCAGTACATCGATGCGCGCTTAACGTCGATTGTGCCCACGCTCGGTTCGCTGGAGGTTGAAGGAGATGATTGGGGCTTCGGCTTCACGGCGGGTATCTTGCTTGAGCCGACTTCGTCAACCAAGATCGGACTTGGCTTTCGCTCGTCGGTGTCGCACACCCTTGAGGGCGATCAATCCAGCAACGTCGGTTCGTCGTCCATCGAGGCGGATGTCGACCTGCCTGAGCTGGTTACTCTCAGCCTCCATCAGCAGGTTACGCAGCGATTTGCCTTCCTGGGGACGGTGGAGTGGACCAATTGGAGCCGGGTTAAATCGCTCGACATTAAATGCACCTCGGCTGGCGGTGCATGTCCCGGCAGCGGGAGTACGTTGAGTTCCCTGGAGTTGAACTACGAGGACGGTTGGTTCTTTGCCGGTGGGATCGAATACGCCTATTCGCCAGACCTGACGTTGCGCACCGGCCTTGCCTATGAGATTTCGCCGGCGCGAGAAGATACATCTCGATCGGTACGAATTGCCGACAACGACCGGATCTGGGCGTCGCTTGGTGCGACCTACAATTGGAGTGCCAACACGTCGCTGGATTTCGCCTACACGCATATTTTCGTGAAGGATGGTGGCACGGATCAGTCGACGCCGACGGGCTTGAGCCTGACCGCAGATGTAGACTCGAGTGTCGACATTCTGTCGGCGTCGTTGAAGATCAAGTGGTAGTCGACGTTTCTTGATCATACGGTTTTGCTTGGAGGCAGCTGCGCGAGCGGCTGCCTTTTCGTTTTGCTGGTGGCCGACTCAGCATGATGATCCCAATCCCGATTGACGTCGCACCGCTTTTGGGCGCATCACCCGTCGGTCATGCCAACCGACACTTCATCTGACACAAACGCGACAAGGCCGGACGAGCCTTCGCGACGAGGCGAGCCGGTTCGCCCCGCCTGGTTGTTGCCGATGGTGGTGGCCTCAGCGCTGTTCATGGAGAACATGGACGCGGCGGTGATCGCGACGTCACTCCCGGCGATCGCCAAAGACCTGGGGCACGATCCGGTTGTCCTCAAGCTCGCGCTGACCAGCTATCTCTTGTCGCTGGCGGTGTTTATCCCGGTGAGCGGATGGTGCGCCGACCGCTACGGCGCGCGGCCGGTGTTTCAGGCTGCAATAACGATATTCATTCTGGCGTCGGTTGCGTGTGCTTCGGCCGATTCGCTGGAGCACCTGATCTTTGCGCGCGCTTTCCAAGGTGTTGGCGGTGCGATGATGGTGCCGGTTGGGCGCCTGATCGTGCTGCGTTCGGTGCCAAAATCAGGCATGGTCGACGCCTTGGCCTATCTCAGTATCCCGGCGTTGATGGCGCCGCTGATCGGGCCGCCAATCGGTGGGTTCGTCACAACGTACTTCGACTGGCGCTGGATTTTCTGGATCAACGTGCCGATCGGCGTGCTGGGTCTGCTGCTGGCGCAGCGCTACATGCCGAGCCTTCGGTCCGAGACGGTGCGGCGCATGGACTGGACCGGGTTCGCGCTCGCCGGGCCCGGTGTGGCGTCGTTGATCTCAGGTCTGACGCTGGTCGGTGGTGATGTCATCGCCACCGAGTTTGCGGCTGCCTTGATCGTGATGGGGTTTGTGCTTTGCAGTCTCTACGTGCGTCACGCGGGGCGGATTGAAGACCCGTTGCTCAATCTTCGCTTGCTGAAGTTGGCGACATTCCGCACCAGCATTGCGGGCGGTGGCTTGTTTCGTCTCGGGATCGGGGCGGTTCCATTTCTGTTGCCGTTGATGCTTCAGGTCGGATTTGGTCTGACGCCGTTCGAGTCGGGCATGATTACGTTTGCCGGCGCGTTTGGTGCGTTGTTGATGAAGATTGCGGCCCGGCCAATCCTGCGCCGCTTCGGATTTCGTCAGGTGCTGACATACAATGCGCTGCTCTGTGCGGCTCTGCTGACGCTATATGCGCTGTTCACGCCGGAGACCCCGCATTTGCTGATTGCGTTCGTGCTGGTGGTGGCCAGTTTCTTTCGGTCGCTGCAATTCACCTGCCTCAACGCGGTTGCCTTCTCGGATGTATCGGAGAAGGCGATGAGCAGTGCGACGTCGCTGGTTGGCGTGGCGCAGCAGTTGTTCCTGTCGACGGGGGTCGCGATGGCCGCGTTTACGCTTGAATCGTTGCGTGCCTGGCGCGGCACGGACCAGTTGACACCGGCAGACTTTTCAACGGCATTTATGGTCGTGGCGGCGTTGACCGCGGTTGCGGCCATTATGCACTATCGCCTGCCCGATGACGCAGGACGCAGCGTTTCGGGCCATCAAAAGGGACCTGGCGGCGTGACGTGAAGGCTCGACGCTCAACCGGGCATCAATTTGTCGAGCGCCGCTTGGAAATCGTCGTAGTGCGATATCACGGCCTCGCAATCGAGATCGGCGATTGGGATGTCGGTGTAACCGAAGGTGACACCGATGATCGGTATCTTGGCGGCTTTGGCCGTTTCGTAGTCCGTGGTGCTATCGCCGACCATCACGCTGTGTTCGGGCGCGCCGCCGGCCAGCCGGATCGTGCCAAACAGGTGTTCCGGGTCAGGTTTGCACACGGGGAATGTGTCGCGCCCGGTGATGGCCTTGAAATAGGATGTTAATCCCAATTCGCTCATCAATAGGCGCGCCATATCCTCATTCTTGTTCGTACAGATGGCGATGTTGACGTCGCGTTCGCGGAGCGTCGTGAGGACACCGGTCAGGCCCGGGAACGGTCGGCTGTCGACTGCGATGTTGGCGCTGTAATAGGCAATCATCTTCCCGAACAGATCATCCAGACGCCGCTCGGACGTATCGCCGGCCTGCTGCTCGATGCCTGCAGCAATCATCGCACGGGCCCCATAGCTGATATAGGGGTTGATGAACTCCGCCGTGACGGGCTGGTGACCGGCACTTTCCAGAACATGGTTGGTTGACCGGATCAGGTCCGGTGCCGTGTCGATCAAGGTGCCATCAAGATCGAACACTACAGTTTTGCTGCTCATGGAGGTTCCTGGTTTCTGCTGAGAGGGTGGTTTTAGAGTGAATCACATTGAATTGTCACGCCGCTGTCATATGTCCGCTTGTCGCGACGCGGGCTTCGCAATAGACATGGCGATCTCACTGCTATTCGAGGTTGCCCACGTGATACGCTTGATGCGAGACGGGGACGGAGGTTTGTCATGGACGTACGCAAGATAAAACGAGAGGCGGCCCGCCGCGCGCTCGAATACGTCGAAGACGGGATGGTGATCGGCCTTGGAACCGGATCGACCGCGGCTGAGTTTGTCGATTTGCTGGGCGAGAGCGTGCGCGATGGCCGGCAGATAACCGGTGTGCCAACCTCTGAAGCGACGTTGAAGCAGGCATTGGAACTTGGCATTCCGATGGCGACAATTGATGAACAGCCGGAAATCGACTTGACGGTGGATGGTGCTGATGAACTGGATCGGCACTTGAGATTGATCAAAGGTGGTGGTGGGGCCTTGCTGCGCGAGAAAATCGTCGCGTCGGCGTCGGCACAAGTCGTGATCATCGCCGATCAATCGAAGTTGGTCGACACGCTCGGTGCGTACGCGTTGCCGGTTGAAGTGGTGCAATTTGGCGTCGCCGTAACACATGCCATGATCGAGGATATTGCTGATGAGCTGGGCCTCGAAGGGCAAATCAAGCAGCGGATGCTGGCAGATGGAAAACCATTTGTGACCGACGGCGGCAACTTCATTTTCGATTGTGCCTTCGAGCGGATCGAAGACCCGGAGGCTCTGGCGGAACTGCTCCCGTTCACGCCGGGAGTGATCGACCATGGCCTGTTTATCGGGCTCGCCGATCAGGCCATTGTCGCGGGTGAGGCCGGTGTCCAGGTTATTGATGCGGATGTTGAGCAGACCATGGTCTAGGAACGAAACGAGAGGACGGCCGAAATGGCGCAATATGACTATGATCTGTTTGTAATCGGCGCCGGCTCAGGTGGCGTGCGTGCGGCACGCATTGCCTCGGGCCACGGCGCCAAGGTCGCGGTCGCGGAAGAGTACCGGTTCGGCGGCACCTGCGTTATCCGTGGTTGTGTGCCGAAGAAGATCCTGGTTTACGCGAGCCGGTTTCGTGACGATTTCCAGGACGCAGCCGGATTTGGCTGGTCGTTCGATGGAGAGGCCAAGTTTGACTGGTCGACGCTGATCGCCAACAAGGATAAGGAAATCGACCGCCTTGAAGGCATCTACAAAGGGATACTTGAGCGCAACAACGTTGAGGCGTTCGCCGAGCGGGCAGAGTTGGTTGATGCCCATACGATCCGACTGACGGGATCTGACCGGACGGTGACCACGGATAAGATCCTGGTTGCGACCGGCGGCAGCGTCAATTTCGGCGAGCCGATCGAGGGCATCGAGCACGCGATCTCATCGAACAAAGCGTTTCATCTGAAAGAGTTCCCGAAACGGATTGTGATCAATGGCGGTGGTTACATCGCCGTGGAATTTGCTGGCATATTCAACGGGATGGGGGCTGAAACGACCATCATTTACCGGCGTGACAAGGTGTTGCGCGGGTTCGATGAGGATATGCGTGATGGCTTGATGGAGGCGATGCAGGCACGCGGCATCAATGTGGTCACGGAAGCCACGATTACCAGAATTGAAAAATCGGGAAATGGGTTCCGAGGCACCCTGAGCAATGGCCAGGCTTTGGAGGCTGACCAGTTCATGTATGCCATCGGCCGTGATCCAAATACGAAAGGGCTCGGGTTGGAAAGAGCCGGCGTCGAGGTCGGGCGCAAGGGCGAGATCAAGGTTGCGGCGGACTCACAAACGACGGCGGCCAACATCTACGCGGTCGGGGATGTAACGGACCGGGTCGCGCTGACTCCGGTCGCGATCCGCGAAGGTCATGCGTTTGCCGACAGCGTGTTTGGCAAGGCCCCGCGGGTGGTCGATCATTCGACGATCGCGACGGCGGTGTTCTCGACGCCGGAGATCGGCACATGCGGCCTGACGGAAGCGGAAGCACGCGAGAAGCATGGTGATGTTGATATCTACAAGTCGCAGTTCCGACCGATGCGCGGCACGATTTCGGGCAGTCCCGAGCGCATGATCATGAAGCTCATCGTCAATCCGGCCGACGATAAGATCCTTGGCTGCCACATCCTCGGGCCGGATGCCGGCGAGATCATCCAGATGGTTGGCATTACGATGAAAATGGGTGCGACCAAGGCCGACTTCGACGCAACCGTGGCGCTGCATCCGAGTGCTGCGGAAGAGCTTGTGACGATGAGCACGAAATTCACCGGTTAACCGGCTTTTGCCGCACGGGTTGTCGCGCGCCTCTTGGAGCGGCATAGGCGTCTGCGTCCATGCTATGGTGCGCGGTTGGCATCATAGGGGCGGTTGACGCGGCGTTGGATAACGGAGCAGGGCACCATGAGCAGGCTGGATGGCAAGATTGCCCTGGTAACGGGCGCAGGAGCCGGTATCGGTTCTGCGATGGCGCGGGTGTTCGCCGAGGCCGGTGCGTTCGTCTATGTGTCTGATGTCGACGGTGAGGCGGCCGTAGGGCTGGCACGGGCGATCGAGGAAGCAGGTGGGGCTGCCGCCAACAGGGCTGAGGCGATCACGCTGGATGTCTCCAAGGGCCAGGATGTCACCGCGGCGTTTCAGCGGATCAAGGAGGCGCACGGCCGGCTCGATGTGATCGTCAACAATGCCGGGCTCAACGTGCGCGGGGATTTCCGGCACATGTCGGATGCCGACTGGACGACGATCCGTGAGGTTAACCTCGATGGCGTCGTGCGGATTGCGCGCGACGGGTTCGCGTTGATGCAGGCGTCCGGCAACGCCTCGCTGATCAACCTGGCCTCGATTATGGGCCATCGTGGGTTGCGACAGCTGGCCGGCTATTCGGCGACCAAGGGGGCTGTGGCGGCGCTGACGCGGGCGCTGGCGGTTGAGTACGCGCCCTATGGTATTCGCGTCAACGCGCTGGCGCCGGGGTTCATCGAGACGGCGCTGACCGAGCGCGTGCTGCGCAACCCGATGATCAACAAGGCGCTGATCGACCAGACGCCGCTGCGGAAATTCGGCACGCCTGAAGATGTCGCGCGGGCGGCATTGTTCTTTGCGAGCGATGACTCCGGCTTCGTGACCGGTGCGGAACTGGCCGTCGATGGCGGAATGGCGGCAGGTTTGTAAATTGCGCCTCTCAGTCCGTCATCGCCTATAGTGCGGTGGCGTGTGTTGCCGGCACGCGATGCAAGGCTGGAGGGATGAATGACCTACAAACTTTACAATCGAACCGGGTCGGGTGGTTTCGCGGTCGAAGCGGCGTTGACATTGGCCGGGCAGGCGTTCGAGTTGATCACGATCGAGTCGGTGCCGAGTACGCCGTTGCCTGAGAGTTTTCGCGAGATCAATCCGTGGCGGCAGGTGCCGGTGCTGGTGTTGCCGGACGGCTCGAAGATGACGGAGACCGGGGCGATGCTGATCTATATCGCGACACGCTATCCGGGTATCGACGTCGGTCCCGAGCCGGGCACGCCGGCTGCGGCGCAGCTGATGCGCTGGGTCGTGTTTCTCAGTGCCAACGTCTACGAGGCAACAATTCGGCGGGCCTACCCGGAGCGCTACACGACCGACGCCGCGGGCGCTGATGGCGTGCGGGCGGCGGCGGTCCGGCGTAACGACGCGGCGTTTGCGCTGCTTGGCGACCAGCTCGCCGCGAGCGGCTTTCTGGCGGGCGCTGACATGTCGGCTGCTGATGTCTACCTGGCGATGCTCTACGCTTGGCATCCGGGGGAGAAGAACGCGGCATGCGTGGCGCTGACCCATAAGGTCGCCGCGCACGAAGCCATCGCGCCGCTCTGGCAACGCAACTTCGATCATCGCCTGAAGGTGAAGTGGGGCCGGGACGTGGGCTAAGACGCCGGCGACCATCCATATGGTGACGACGCAGATGCCGCATTTGAGTGGTGGGGTGGAGGGACCATATCTCGGTTTGGAGGTGCGCGATGGAAGAACTCATCCTTGCCCGGATCCAGTTCGCGGCGAATATCTCGTTCCATATCCTGTTTCCGACGATCACGATCGGACTCGGCTGGTTGCTGCTGTTCTTCAAGCTGCGCTTCGTGGCGAGCGGTGATGAGCGGTGGATGGACGCCTATCGGTTCTGGGTGAAAGTGTTCGCGCTATCGTTTGCGCTTGGCGTGGTCTCCGGCATTACGATGAGTTTTCAGTTCGGGACCAACTGGCCGGGTTTCATGGAGAAGGTCGGCAATGTTGCGGGGCCGCTGCTCGCCTATGAAATCCTGACGGCTTTTTTCCTGGAAGCGGTGTTCATCGGCATTATGCTGTTCGGGACGTCACGGGTACCGAATTGGCTGCATACGTTGGCGACATTCTTCGTGGCGTTCGGCACGACGATGAGCGCGTTCTGGATCATTGTGCTCAATTCCTGGATGCACACGCCTGTTGGCTTCGAGCTGCGGGACGGCGTTGTGCATGCGACGGATTGGTGGGCAATCATCTTCAATCCGTCGATGCCTTATCGGCTGACCCACATGCTGCTGGCGAGTGGTTTGACCGTGTCGTTCCTGATGGCCGGGTTGTCGGCGTTCAGGTTGCTCGTTGGTGATCGTTCACAGAGTCCGCGGTTGACGCTGCAAGTCGGCGTTTATCTGGCGGCGGTTCTTATTCCGCTACAGATTCTCGTTGGTGACTTTCATGGTCTCAACACGCTTGAGCATCAGCCGCAAAAGGTTGCGGCGATGGAAGGCAATTGGGAGACGCGCGGACATGTCCCGCTGTTGTTGTTTGCCATCCCGGACGAGAAGGCGCGCACCAATCATTTCGAGCTTGGGATCCCGAGCGGTGCCAGTCTTATATTGAAGCATCATGCCGACGGTGTCGTGCCAGGCCTCAACGACTATGTTGCGCCAGACGGCAAGGCGCTGCACCCGCCGGTCGCAGCCGTGTTCTGGTCGTTTCGGGTCATGGTCGGTGTTGGCCTGTTGATGCTGGTGGTGTCCTGGTTTGCGGCCTGGCGGTTGCGGGTTGACGGACCGGGCGCGATCTCGCCCTGGTTGTTGCGTGGACTGGTTGCAATGACGCTTTCCGGCTGGGTGGCAACACTGGCCGGTTGGTATACGACCGAAATTGGACGGCAACCCTGGCTTGTCAGTGGGGTGCTGACGACGGCGGATGCGGTTGGACCAGTGCCGGCTGCGATGATCTTGTCGACGTTGATTGTTTACCTGGTGGTCTATGTCCTGCTCACCGGGGCCTATATTGCCGTTCTGGTGCACTTGTCGCGCAAGGCGGTCGACGGCCAGCCTGCCGCGCAGACGCGGACCCCGGCCGACGCGGCGGCGGCAAGCGGTTTGGGTTAGAGAGAGGCCAGCGGCGATGATGACAGCATTTGGTGATCCGGCCGTCTGGCTGCCGTTCGCGTTTGCCAGCATTCTCGGCATATCAATTCTGCTCTATGTCATTCTGGATGGTTTCGATCTCGGTGTCGGAATGCTTTTGCCGTTCGCTGATGATGCCGAGAAGGATCGCATGATCGCCTCGATCGGACCGTTCTGGGATGCCAATGAGACGTGGCTTGTACTTGGTGTGGGTATTCTGCTGGTCGCCTTTCCGACGGCGCACGGCATCATCCTGACAGCGCTCTATATACCGGTCGCCGTGATGCTGGTCGGGCTCATTCTGCGCGGCGTGGCGTTTGAGTTTCGCATCAAGGCACCGCTGGAACGCAAAGGCGTCTGGAACGGTGTGTTCTTTGCTGGCTCGCTGATGACGGCGCTGTCGCAAGGTCTGATGCTTGGGCTCTACATCATGGGACTGGAAACGACACCGATGCACGTTGCGTTCGCATTGCTGACGGCGCTGTGCGTTGCCGGCGGCTATACGTTCATTGGTGCGACGTGGCTGATCCTGAAGACCCAAGACGCGTTGCAGCGCAAAGCCATTGGTTGGGCGCGGGTCGGTCTGTTTGGTGCGGCGTCAGGGCTGGCGGCCGTATCCCTGGCGACGCCGTTTGCGAGCGATCGCATCTTTGACAAGTGGTTTTCCATGCCAGCGTTCATTGGGCTTGCGCCGCTGCCGGTTGCCTCGGCTGCGCTCATGGTTGTGCTGTGGATGTCGTTACAGCGTCTCAAATTGAATGATGCGCGAACCGGTGACTGGGTGCCATTTGTTGCAGCCGTCGCGCTTTTCGTGATTGCGTTCACAGGTCTCGCGTACTCGTTCTATCCGTATATCGTGCCCGAGCGCTTGACGATCTACGATGCGGCGAGTGCTCCGGAAAGCCTGATGATTATTTTGATTGGTACGCTGGTCGTGATGCCGGTCATTCTCGGCTATACAGCGCTCTCCTATATCATCTTCCGCGGTAAGGCGACGGAACTGCGCTACGACTAAGGCGTGTGCGCTACGACGAAGGCGTGCACGCGCGCAAACGCCGCCGCATGCCGGGACAGGGACATGCGACGGCGCTCTTGACGTGCAAGTATTTTAGAACTCGCCGTAAGATTGTTGCGCTTGAGCGACTGTTGCAGACGGCACAACCGCCTGGTCAGCCTCAAAATTCATGTAGGCTTCGATCGCTGACTGGACCTTCTGAGCCTGATCGGCCTGGGTCGCAGCGAGCGCCCACTGGCGGCCCTGTTCAACCCGGTGATCGGACAATGGATCAGCTGGAGCTGCCGCGGCCGGAACCGGGCTCTCAGCGGGAGCCGTTTGCGGGATATAGACGCTGTGGTTGCTGGTGATCGTGTTGACCATCGGCATAGTCTCCTTACATCGAGAATGATCAGGAATACCAGACAGATCTCTAGGCGCAGTAAGGATCGACGGACGAATTTGATTCAAATTGTAAGCATTTTCCAAGCGTCAGCGAGGTGTCTTACAGCCCTTGGTCCGTCACGCCATGGCGATGGCAAACGCGATGGTGCAAGCAATTGAAAGGACGACGGCGGTGCGGATCGCCGCGTCATGAGATTTGAACAGACCGGATACCGAGCTTTTGATACGGCCAGGTAGATCGCTCGTCAGCATAGCCATCAACTGCTGCGATTTGCTACCGGCGGCAAGTTGCGCGGCGGCTAAGACCGCAGGCGTCTCAGGAATGGTGACAGCGCCACCGACGGGCGTTTCCTGACCGTCACTGGCGATGGGATGGACCTGCCCTTCCGTGAATTGGGCGATCGCACGTGCGGCAACCGGATCCGGCTGAGACAGCCGCGGCACAGCCGTGCTTGATTGAGCAGGCGTCTGATTTGCGGCAGCGCCGTGACCGGAGAGTGGTAGTGGAAGATTGCGCACGCTGACTTTGTGTGGTGTCGCTTGCAATGGTTGTGTCGAAGCGGCACCTCGACTGCTTTGCGTGCCATCTGGCCGATTGCTGGCCAGTAGCTTGATCATCTGGCTTAGAATTCGCTGTGCGAACCCGTTCGGATCTATCCCAAGCAAGCGCACCTGCGGTTCTCCCGTCGAGCATTCAGGTCGACTCAAAGTCCCGCGTATTATCCTCGCTCTGACTTGCGCGACGCTGATTTGACTGTGCCAGGCGTGGGTTTGCCGCCACGCACTTAATCGTTCTTCGAGAAAGACGTTACTGGCTTTCGCACCTAAGAGCTGATCTTGTAGTGGCGTTGGGATGTTGCCGGTCATGACAAGCCGGCATCAAAACGCCAACGATAATACGTTTGGCTGCGATCACGCGATTGCGGCTGCGATACAAAAGAAAGGAGCCGAAGATGAAGAATTCATTTCTCCTTGCGGTCGACGGCAGCGCGGGAAGCGAGCGTGCCGTGGACTTTGCGATTGATCGCGCGAAGCGAGGCGGCGCTGATATTGTCGTCGCCTACGTGATCGAGTGGTCACCTTATTCTTTCAATACTCCGGAAGAAAATGAGACCCGCCACAAACGCCGCGAAGAGGAACTCGAACGTGCGACGACGCATGTCGTTGAACCTGTCGAGGCCAAAGTCAAAGCAGCCGGCGTGAATGTCTCGGCCGAGGTCCGCCACGGTCATACGGCCGCGACATTGATTGATCTGGCCAAGCAGCATGACGTTGCGCAGATCTTCATCGGCCGGCGCGGTGAGGCTGGATTGCAGCAAATGGTGTTCGGGTCTGTTACCGCCAATCTGGTTCAGTCCGCGTCGGTGCCCGTAACCGTCGTGCCCTAGAGCCGAGGCGCAAAAAAACATGTCATAAAAAAACAAACCAACCGAGGAAACAATGAAGCGAATAGTATTAGCGTTAGTTGCGCTTGTGATGTTCTCGATCCCGGCTGCTGCGGGCATTGATGACGCGATCAACACGGCAACGAAACCGATCGCCGAAATCATCGGCCAGATCGTCTTCTTCAAAATTCCGATATTCGGCGCGCAGTTGCCGGTCGTTGTGCTCTGGCTTGTGATCGGGGCGGTTTTCTTTACGTTCTACACCGGCTTTATCAATATCCGCGGCTTTGGTCATGCGATCGAACTCGTCCGCGGTGACTATGCCAATCCCAAGGATGCCGGCGAGGTGTCGCACTTCCAGGCCCTGGCGACGGCGGTCTCGGGAACGGTCGGCATAGGTAATATCGGTGGCGTTGCCGTGGCCGTGACGGTTGGTGGCGCAGGTGCAACGTTCTGGCTGATTGTCGCCGGTTTTCTCGGTATGTCGACAAAGTTCGTGGAGTGTACGCTCGGCGTCAAATATCGCCAGGAGAACCCGGATGGGTCGGTATCGGGCGGGCCGATGTATTATCTCACGCGCGGTTTTGAAGAACGTGGCATGCCCGGCTTCGGGCGCTTCATGGGCACGTTCTATGCGGTCGGCATCTTCATCGGTGCGCTGGGTATCGGCAACATGTTTCAGTCGAATCAAGCGTATGTGCAACTCAATAACGTTTCGGGTGGTGCGCTTGAAGGTCTTGGCTGGCTGGTTGGCCTCGTGCTGGCGGCTGTGGTGTTTGCCGTCATCATCGGCGGCATCAAGTCAATCGCGCGGGTGACGGAAAAGATCGTGCCGTTCATGGCCGTGTTCTACTGCATCTTCGCGATCATCGTGATCCTCATGAACTTCACGTCGATCCCGGCGGCGATTGGCAACATCTTTGCCGGTGCGATGACGGGTGAAGGCGTTGCTGGTGGCGCGCTCGGTGCCCTGATCATCGGTTTCCAGCGGGCGGTGTTCTCGAACGAAGCCGGCATCGGGTCGGCGTCGATCGCTCACGCTGCCGTGCGCACCAACGAGCCGGTGACGGAAGGGACAGTGTCCTTGCTGGAGCCGTTCATCGACACGATCGTGATCTGCACGATCACGGCGTTGGTGATCGGCACCTCGCAGGTCGCCGACCCGAATTTCGCAGGCGAAGCGAAAGGCATCGCGATGACGTCGGCGGCGTTCGAGCGGCAACTGTCCTGGTTCCCGATCCCGTTGGCCTTTGCAGCGTTGCTGTTT
The DNA here is from genome assembly GCA_049116495.1 of Hyphomicrobiaceae bacterium. GTDB lineage: Bacteria > Pseudomonadota > Alphaproteobacteria > Rhizobiales > Hyphomicrobiaceae > CAJQQK01. Next base: position 22,808 of record JAGDYV010000117.1, read on the forward strand.
GCGTTCTCGACGATGATCTCGTGGTCGTACTATGGGCTCAAGGGGTGGACTTACCTGTTCGGTGAAAACCCAACCGGGCAGACGATCTACAAGCTGATCTTCTGTGCCTTTGTGGCGCTCGGCTGTGTCGTCAAGCTTGGTCCGATCCTCGATATCTCGGATGCGCTGGTGTTCCTGATCTGCGTGCCGAACATTCTCGGCCTCTACTTCCTTGCACCGATCGTACGGCGCGAAATGGACTCCTATTTCGGGCGTCTGAAGAGTGGCGAGATCAAGAAGTTCAAGAACGCTTGATCACCACGCTCTGAGCCGAAGATATCAAAAGGGGCCGCACACCGTGCGGCCCCTTTTTTGCAACCGGAATGCGATCTAGGGATCGTCGTGCAGTTCGACCTTGCGGCCGGGGCGTGACTTGTAGCCGGGCATCGACAGCCCGTAGATCAGCGCCGCGCCGCGAATGATGAAGGTCACCAGGAAGGCAATGAACATTGTCAGATTGAGATCGAGTGGTGTCGCCTGCAGGGCAACGAAAACCGCGGCGCCAATCGCGGATGCGGTGATGTAGATTTCCCGCCGCAGAATGATCGATGGCTCCTGGCCCAGGATATCGCGGACGACGCCGCCAACGGTCGCCGAGATCATGCCCATGGCGACGGCGACGACCGGGCTGACGCCGGCTTCGAGCGCCTTGTTGGCACCGGCGACCGAGAACAGTCCCAGGCCGATTGCGTCGAGCCACAAAATGAGCCGGTAACGGTTCTGGATGAACTGCGCCGTGAAGAACACGACGGCAGATGCGGCGAGGCAGACCACGACCGGCGTGGCGTTTGCCACCCAGAAGACCGGTACGCCGAGCAGCAGGTCGCGCAGCGTGCCGCCGCCAACGCCGGTGACAACGCCGAGCCAGACAAAGCCGACGATGTCCATCTGCTTGCGCGAGGCGACCAGCGCGCCGGTGATGGCGAACACGGCGGCTGCGATCAGGTCGATGGTGGTCAGCAGTTTTGGCGCAGCAGCGATTGCGGCATCCAGAGGTAGCCAGTTTTCCATAGGGTGCCGTTTCCCGTAGCGTTTTGAGGCGGATGGGCGGTTTGGTTCGTCATCGCTTCAAGCTGGTTGCCGTCATGACCGGTTGAAGCCGGATCAGGTCAAGCGACGGTTCCAATTTCAGGTGCAAGGTTCTAAGGTTCAGGCATCCACCATGTATTTGGAAGGGACTCAATGTCACTCAAAGAAAAACTAGAGGGTATCAAAGCCGCGTCGACCAAGCGCATTCCGGCAGACAAGCGCGTGGTCATGGAGCAGGCAACCAATGAACTGCGCGAATCCGGCATCCTGTCGAAGGTGGCCGGGGTTGGGCAGAAGGCGCCGGATTTTGCCGGCACCAGCCATGACGGACGTGCGATCGCGTTTGGTGATCTGCTCGGTCGCGGGCCGGTAGTGCTGTCGTTCTTCCGAGGGCACTGGTGACCATACTGCCAGGCAGAGCTGTATGCTTTGCAGGACCACTATGACACCATCAAGGAACTCGGCGGCGAACTGGTCGTGTTCTCGCCGGAGACCCACGAGACGACGGCAGGCCTCGCCGCGAAGCTGAAACTCACGTTTCCGATCGTGCGCGATGAGAACCAGGACATCGCGCGCGCCTTCGGGCTGGTGTTCGATGTGCCGGAGGCTGTCAGCACGATCTACGCGGGCTTTGGCATCGACATTCCAAAGTTCACCGGGCGCGATGCCTGGGAGCTGCCGATGCCGGCGCGCTATGTCATCGACAAGGCGGGCATCATCCAGGCCGCCGATGTCGATCCCGACTACACCACACGGCCGGAGCCGGACGATACGATGGCGGTGGTGCGCGGGTTGGCGTGATGATGGGTGTGTGGCCGCGCGGTGTGTGCCGCGCGGTTGCGATGCGTTATGACGGTGGGTGTTGGGTTACGCGGGGGATGCCTTCTCGTGACGATCCGGGAGTTGCCCGCAAACTAAACCTTGCTACCGGCCCATCTTTCGATTTCGGTCCGGCCGGACTGAGACGGTTTTATTATTTTATTTACCTATTCGCGACTAATTGCGGAATAGTTACCACTCGCAAATGCAGCTCGTTATGATGCCAGTATGAATGCGTTGTGACGAAGATGACAGCGCAATATTCATGCCGCGGTCATGACCTTGTGCCGGGTCTTCTGATATCGATTGACGCATTCCTGATAATAGCGGGATATGTATCATGCACAGCGATGATTTGTCGGACGACGACCCTGGCGATGCAGACCTGGCAGTTCAGCGACGCTATGACCTCATTGAGCAAGCCGTGACGGCCGAATTCACTTTCGAAACCGTCGATCAAACAACGTACAAAAGCACCCTAAGATATCGGGTTCTGAAAGCGATCGCCGAAGCCGCTTACGACTACGCTCTCACCCAGAATTCAACGGTGTATCAGTTTCAGGCCGACCTAAAGTACATTGGTTTTCAATTGGAGCGCTGGCTACGGGACGCTTTGACGGGGCACCTGACCTACAGCGACTCGAAACGCTATGATTATTGGTGTCACCGTACGATGTTGGCTCTTGACGTGAGAAAAGGCCGAGAACGCGAGATTTGGCGTGAGGATGTTGAGCACGTAGCTAACGAATATATGAAGCTACCGTATCGCATCCCTGACTTTGAACGCTTGCTTGTCGATGTCTTGATTGCGACAGAACTTGTCGCCTACTTAATCCAGGCTATCGGATCAAAAGCCAAGCCAGTTTTTGGAATGACAAATCCCAGTTCGCTGCGAAAATGGCACCCCCTGTCGAAACTATTTGTAAGCTTTGTGTTCTTGGCAATTCTCCTGACGCTCGTTGGTGGAATTCTTGCTGCCATAACAAGTATCGCAGTTGGCGGAAAAGCTGCCGGCATTATTGGCTTCGTTTTCTTTTACGTCTTTTGGATTCTCTTGGCCATTTCGGTCATTGAGCTCCCATTCGATTGGTATAGGCACGTTACTTTTACCAGAAAGAATCGTAATCTGATCCAGCAAATGTTGCTTGCCTATGACGAAGTTGAAGGTCACAGTATCGTCAGCACGCGACGCGTGCGTGAGGCACTGAGCCACGCAGCTAACGCGGGTGCAGTCTGGCCGGCACCACTTTTTGCTATCCTGGATGATAACATTCAACGGACCGGTACTTTGCCGCCGCCGATGTTCAAGACCGTTGATTCTCTTTGGGATAATGAACGGATATGATGTCGCTGCCACCACTGCTTCAAACGATGAATACCATGCGGCATTTGAAGATAGCCGTAATCTGTGCGCTAACCATGCTCTTCTTTCACAATACCGCCAACGCACTCACCTTCCGCGCACTCAAAACCAGCCGTGGCGTTGCTCTGAGCGCACAAGGTCCTATTGTCACTGGTGATGCCAAACGCTTACTCAACGCCGTCCCGCATGCAACACTTGATCAAAATGGTCATCGACGCATTTTTCTCGCAAGCCCTGGAGGGCAGGTCGGAGAAGCCGTTCGTGTTGCAAAAATTCTCAGACAAGCGCGCTTTATCACAATGGTCAGAGAGGACTGTGTATCTGCCTGCGCTATGATCCTCTACCCAGCTGGAATTTACTCCATCCTCGCTGACACTGGCCGACTAGGTTTCCACGATTGCTATTATCGTCGAAGCAAACGAGTTGCACCCTTATGCACCGAGAAAATCGCGCAACTCGCAGTCAGGCACGGAATGCCTTATGGCTCAATCAAAATGTTTGCCCGTTTTTGGGGGCCGCAGGAAGTATATTGGATGACAAACGTGTTGGCACCTTGCTACGGCCTTGAGCGTGTACCCGGACAACGGGTACCCATCACAATATCAACTCTCTGCTTTCACGTCGCAGGAGTCCTCGTTCGAGCAAATCAATTACCACCGCTTACTGCGGTGGGCCCAAGCTTCAACTGCAAATACGCCGACACGCCCGTCGCAGGCCTGCTGTGCTCAGATCGCGAGCTTGCACACCTCGACGGGCTCATGGGTGCCCTCTATCGGTATGCACGACGACTGTCCAATGGACAAGCGACTCTGCGCTCACAACGAGAGTGGATCGCACGCCGCGACGCAGCCTGCCCGGTCACGTCAGTCACCCTAAACTCAGGGATACACTTACGCTCAGCCGCGGCATGCCTCTCTGAACAGATCATGATCCGTATGGATGACCTTTTGAACATTGTTGGCGCACCACGGTTTGATCTATTGAGCGCGTTCAAATATGGCCCGCAGGGCTGGGAAGTTAAGTAAGTGCAAGGACCGCCCCGTCGCCCTTACCGCCTGAGCCCCAAACCGCGCATGACGGAGCGGGTGACCTGGGTGATCATGCGGCGCATGATCGAGCGGCCGACGTCGCGGGCGACCTGTTCGCCGAGCGAGCGGCCGCCGCGCGGGCCGCGGCCGAACACGACGTTGGCCCAGCCGCCGCTGCTCGACGCTTTGTCAGCCTCCTCCTTGGCTTTCTTTTCAGCGAGTTCGGCACGGCGCTTGGTCAGGATTTCGTGGGCGCTCTCGCGGTCGATGGCGGTGTCGTATTTGCCGGCATACGGGCTCTTGCCCATCACCGCGGCGCGCTCGACGTCGGTCAGTGGACCAATGCGTCCGTTTGGCGGGCGGATCAGCGTGCGCTGGACGATTGATGGTTCGCCCTTGTTTTCGAGGAATGAGACAAGGGCCTCGCCGACCCCGAGTTCGAGGATGGCGCGTTCGGTGTCGATGTCCGGGTTGGGGCGGAAGGTTTCAGCGGCAGCGCGGACGGCGCGCTGCTCTTTCGGCGTGTAGGCGCGCAGCGCGTGTTGGACGCGGTTGCCGAGTTGCGACGAGACCGTGTCTGGCACATCGAGCGGGTTCTGGGTGATGAAGTAGACGCCGACGCCCTTCGAGCGGATCAGACGGGCGACCTGCT
>JAGDYV010000118.1:0-32058 GCA_049116495.1 Hyphomicrobiaceae bacterium
TGTATTTTGTCTATCGCGACGGCGAGTACATCGATGTGGCCGGCGCATCATTCCGCAAGTTCCTCGACGGCAAGCTCGACCAGTTGCCCGGGCAGCGGCCGACCGTCGATGATTGGTCGGATCACCTCACAACGCTTTTTCCTGAAGTGCGCCTGAAACGTTTCCTTGAGATGCGCGGCGCCGATGGTGGCCCGTGGCGGCGCATCTGTGGTTTGCCGGCATTCTGGGTTGGCCTGTTATATGATGGTGCCGCTCTTGAGGCAGCCTGGCAACTGGTCAAGGATTGGACGGACGAGGAGCGTCATTTGTTGCGCCATCACGTGCCGGAACAAGCGCTTGATACGCCGTTTCGCGGCGGCACGTTGCGCGACGTGGCCCGCGATGCGGTGCGCATCGCTGCCGATGGTCTGAAGGCGCGCCGGCGTTTGAATTCCAAAGCCGAAGACGAGACGATGTTCCTTGATTTCGTTGAAGAAACAGTGGCTTCCGGTCAAGTCCCAGCGGACGAACTGCTGGCCAAATACGAGAAGTCTTGGGGGCAGGATGTACGCCGCGTCTATGAGGAGTATGCTTTTTGAGCGGTTCGGTTCAGCCTGCGTTCATTCTCGAACGACTAATGTCGCTGTTGAACCTAACCGATTGTCGTTGAAATCTTCTCGGGCCGCTGCTTGCACGTGTGCGCCTCGACCGAGGTTCTTAAGGACAGGACGATTTGCCGGAGAGCCCTTGTGTTTTTTAGATTTTGGACAGCGACGAGCACCGCTCTAGTCTTAGCAGTATTGCTGGCGGGCGTTATGCTGCCGCTGGCGTCGGGGCCGGCAGCTGCCAATTCGTGTCAGAATTGCCGTAAGGCGCATAACACGTGTCGCATCCGCACGAAGGGGCATTCGTCGTGTGATCGCCAGTTGGAGGCGTGCTTGCGCCGGTGCTTGAAATCCTATCGCAAGCGGTAGCGGCCATCATCCCAAGTCGATGCTTCCGCCCGCGTGGCCAACATAGGTAAGTTCTAAGAACGCTTCTTCTTCGCGTTGGCCTTTGCTGCTGTGTCGGCTTTGTTGACACCGATGGCATCGAGGTTGACAGCCGAGCTCCAGTAAGGCTCCAAGCCATAAAGATCGGTCAGGAATTCAATAAAGACGTTGACCTTCGAGGGCATGAAATCCCTACTTGGATAAACCGCGTAGATCGCGTCTGTCGACATGCCGCGATACTCGGGCAGCACAATTTGCAAATCACCATTTTGCAGCGCTGGCCCGACATCCCAGGTTGACAGCAGGCTGATTCCAATGCCTGCAAAGACCGCTTCCCGGATCAATTCCGCGGAGTTTGAGCGCACATTGCCCTTTGCCCTGAATTGTTTCGGACCTTCAGGCCCTTCCAGGCGCCAAACGTCTTGTGCACCGGCCGAAAGGCAATTGTGCATTTCAAGATCGTTGAGTTCCTTTGGCGCATCAAACGCCTCGATGTAGCTTGGCGATGCACACAGCACGCGTTCTTCTGATGCCAGCTTTTTGGCAACTAGCGAGCTGTCCTCCAGTTCGCCGATACGAATGGCAATATCGAAGTTTTCGCGTATGATATCAACGAAGTTGTCTGTGATGCGAAAGTCGATATCGATTTCGGGATACCGATTGAGAAAATCGGGCAAATGCGGTGTAACATGAAGTCGGCTGAACGCCGTGGGCGCCGTAATTTTGAGATGGCCCCGGGGTTTGGTATTGCGCCGGTTGACGAAGTCTTCGGCCTCTTCAACCAAGCTCAGAATGTCGACGACGCGTTTAAAGTAGCCGTCACCTGTCTCGGTCAGCGTCAAATGCCGTGTCGTGCGTTGAAACAGGCGGGCTCCGAGACGGTCTTCAAGTAAGCTGATGCGCTTCGAGACGACGGCAGGTGAAAGGCCCATTTCTCGACCGGCTGCAGACATGTTGCCGGTTCTTGCGACGCGCGCGAATATGTCTAGATCGCTAATCGCTGTCACGTTGAGTTCCTTCGAATGGTTCTTCTTGAGTTCGGACAAGGACTTTCTCCATAGATTGTATTATGAGGCAATAGACGAAAGTGTGTCTCGTACTGCTATAAATGGATATATAGTTTATCAAATTCGTTGAATATGGGCGTTGTAAGGCAATGGCGTCGTTGCACTTAATGTTGGCGTCGAAGTGATCCAATCGTTAAAAACGAGCGATCTCGAATCGGGGGTAAGGATGGACGCGATCGTTGTGCCGGCTGCCAACCGGGCTACAATTCTGCGACGCAGTGAGTTGATAGCAGGGCTTGGCCGCTTGATCTCAGTCGGTCGTGTCATCGAGGATGAGCAGGGGTGCGGCGTTTATGCCGCTGACGCATTCGTTGGTCATGCCGTATTGCCCTTGGCCGTTGTTCTGCCCGGCTCTGTCCGCGAAGTCACACAGGTTTTGCGGTTCTGCTACGAATCGGGCCTCAAGGTCTTTCCGCGTGGGGCCGGGACGTCTCTGGTCGGCGGTGCCGTCGGTTCCGCAGACGGCATCATCTTATGTCTTTCGATGATGAACCGCGTGCTCGAGCTGGATCCCGCCAATCGCCTCGTCCGCGTTGAGCCCGGTGTCACGACCGCCGCCATTTCAACAGCTGCAGCCAGCAAACAGTTCCGCTATGCGCCTGATCCGGCAAGCAGGAACGCCTCAACGATCGGCGGCAATATTGCAACGAATGCGGGTGGCGCACGGGCCCTGCGTTTCGGCGCGACGGCGCAGCACGTATTGGCGCTCAAACTGGCGTTGATCGACGGCGAGTTGATTGAGCTGGGCGGGGGCGAACTCGAAGCATCCGGATTCGACCTGGTCGGGCTCGTGGCCGGCTCCGAGGGCACGCTGGGGGTGGTGGTCGAGGCGACCTTGCGGATCGTGCCGCAAGTGTCAGCGCGTCGCGTCGTTCTGCTCGGCTTTCAAAGTGTCTCAGCCGCAATCGCCTGCGCTGGTCAACTTGCGTCGAAGGTGGAAGCGACGGCGATGGAGGTTTTGGACCGGCAAGTTGTCGCCGTGATCGAGGATTTCGCAAAGGCCGGTTTGCCGCGAGATGTCGATGCCTTGCTCGCCATTGAAGTGGAAGGCGAAGAAGACGACGTCGCCACGCGCTCAGCTGCGATTATAGAGAATGCAGAAAGCTATGCGCCGATCGCAAAGGTCGAAGTCGCCGACGGCGCGCAAATCGATCAGGTATGGCAGGCGTTTGATTCAGCTTTCACGGCGTTGGGCCGGCTCGGCGCGGTTCGATGTATCGACATTGCAGTGTTACCAGCACGATTGACAGAGACGATGATGCGGATCGGCGATATCGCGGCGCGTCACAATCTTGGGGGCGCCAGTATGTGCCGTGCCTTGGAGGGTGTCGTGCGCTCCGTCCTGCTGTATGATCGAGAGAATGCGGACGAGGTTGCCGGTGTTGCAGAGGTTATTGCCGAAATCGCGCGCATGACCCGTGAAGTCGACGGTGTGTTGGCGGGGGAGCACGGCATTGGGGTCGCGAAACGTGATGCCTTGACCTATCAACTTTCGACGCACGACGTAAACATACAGATGCGATTGAAGTCTGCGTTCGACACGGAGTGGTTGCTAAATCACGGCAAGGTCTACCCGCTCGCCGAACAGGCCGCACATGTGGCGGCTTCGTGATGCGGATCTTGAACATCGAGTGGGCGTGGGCCAGGACTGTATTTGAGGGTACCGGGAGAATAGGTTCTTGAGCTCCGTTTTGCGGCCTGCTGCAGATTGGGAATTGGCTTCCTATCTGGCGGAAGCGACGGCCAATGGCAGGCCGGTTGAGATCGTTGGCGGTCAGACCAAGGCCCACTTCGGTCGTCCGCGTCAGGCTGCCGATCGGATCTCGACGCACGTATTGCGTGGCATCCGGTCGTATGATCACAAAGAACGCATCATCACCGCCCAGGCCGGTTGTCTGATTTCCGATATCGAGCGTGAAGTTCATGCGCGAGGTCAGATGATGGGATTCGAACCCATCGACCTCGCCGCTGTCTTCGGTGATGAGCCGGGCCGGGCCACGATTGGCGGCGTTGTTGCATCAAATCTCGCTGGCAGCCGGCGCATTTCCGGCTTCGGGATCGGCGATAGTGTCGTTGGCATTAAGGCCGTAGCCGGAACCGGTGAGGTGATTCAGACCGGCGGTGCCGTGACGCGCGGCGCAGATGGACTGAACTTAAAACGCTTGCTGACCGGCAGTTGGGGAACGCTTGCCGCCTTGGTCGAGATTTCGGTGCGTCTGCAGCCGGTTCCGGAGCATACTGATACCATCATCATCCTTGGGCTTTCCGAGGAGATCGCTATCGAAGCGATGTCCGGTGCGCTGGCGACACCACACGGCGTGACCGGAACGGTCCACCTGGAGCCCGGGATTGCTTCCAGGCTGTGGTTCGAGGCGCTACGCAATCAAAACTTGTCCGTCACGGCAATGCGGCTGGAAAACCCCTCAGCGTCATCAGGCGAGCGGCTCGCGGGCTTGAAACACGCGCTGCATGCCTATGGGGAACTGCACGTATTGGGGCAAGAAGATTCTCTGCCGTTCTGGCACGAACTGCGCCTGTTGTCGGTGCTGCCCTATAGTGACATGCCTCTCTGGCGTATTTCGACGTTGCCATCGAAAGCATTTGAGGTGGTTTCCGCCATTCGGCGCTATATGCAGGTTGATGCGTTCTATGACTGGTCAGGCGGTCTGATCTGGCTCGAAGTGCCGCCATCAGCCGATGCCGGTGCGACGGAGATCCGACGTGTGATTGCATCATCAGGCGGTCATGCGACTCTGGTGCGCGCACCTGATGACGTGAAATTGTCGATTGACGTGTTCGAGCCGATGCATTCCGGCGTTGAGTTAATGACGAAGCGCCTCAAGCAGGTTTTTGATCCGGCCGGCATTCTCAATCGCGGTCGGTTGTATGCCGGCATTTGACGAAAGGTGAACGGTTCATTGGTTCAGAGCCCCGCAATGAATGCTCCCCGATCTCGATCGAGGGCCGCTGAGGTTGCTGAGATCGCGGCAAGTTGCGTCCATTGCGGGCTGTGCAATGCCGTTTGTCCGACCTATCTCCTCAATGGCGACGAGCGCGACGGCCCGCGCGGTCGCATCCGGCTGGTTGACCAGATGTTTGCCCGCTCCAGGTCGGATGCGAGCGCGACGGAGGAAGAGCGCCGTCATATCGGACGCTGCCTGTCCTGTTTGGCCTGCGTCACGGCCTGCCCGACGGGCGTGGACTACGGCCACCTGATTACGCATGCGAAGGCCTATATCCGAGAGACCACAAATCCGACATTCAAGGAGCGGCTCTCCAGTTGGGCTGCAGCGACGATCGTGCCATTTCCGGAGCGCCTTCGGTGGCTGATAAAAATGGCGCCTCTGGCATCACGGGTCAGTCAAGCCCTCAGGTGGGTGGCGATGCGCGATCTCGCCGCTCTTGCTGCAGCGACGCCCAATGCGAGCGGCCGACGCGCGGTATTTTCTGGGCCTGGAACGGCAGCGACGAAGCGTGAGCGTCGAGGTCGGGTCATTCTGCTTGCCGGTTGCGCCCAACAAGTCCTTCGCCCGAGTATCAATGATGCGACGATCCGTTTGCTCGCCCGCAGCGGAATTGATGTTGAGGTGGCCGCGGGAGCCGGTTGCTGTGGAGCGACAACCAGCGAGACCGGCGATACAGAAGCTACTCGGAACTTCGCGCGTGCCAATATAGATGCGTGGACCAAGCTTCTGGCACGAGGGGCGGTTGACGCCATATTGTTCAACGCAGCGGGGTGTGGCGCGACGGTAAAGGACTATCCCCATCTGCTGTGGGACGATCCCGCATACGCGACAAAAGCCACCGAAATCGAAGCGCTGGCCAAGGACGTCACGGAATTTCTCAGTGAAGTCGGCCTTGGCCCGCCCCGGCGCTGGTCCTCGCTCAAGGTCATCCATCAAGCCCCTTGTCGTCTGCGACACGGACAGCGTGTCGTCGACGCGCCGTCAAACCTCATTCACGAAGCAGGTTTCACAGTGATCAAGATGGATGATGACGGGCTTTGCTGCGGTGCAAGTGGCACCTATGCGTTCCGTGAGCCGGAAATTGCCGAAGCACTACGAGACCGGAAAGTGAATAACATTCTCGCGCGGCGGCCGGATGTCATCGCGACCGGCAGCATTGCCTGCCTCAAGCATATCGAGCCGGCCATTGGCACACCAATAGTCCATACCGTCGAATTGCTCGACTGGGCACATGGCGGCCCTGTCCCAAGCGGACTTGAGGCCCTTGCTGGTGATATTACTGACGTTCCAGGGCCACCACCGTTGGACGTTGAAGACTATATTCGCGCCTGAACGCGCCGCTGTGTTATGGGCAGGCATACGCGGGTTAGGCGTTCCTCTCCTTGCTGAAGTTGCGGCGCAGGGGGTATTTGACGAGGCAATCTTTCAGGTTTGTGCCGCATCATCTATAAACCCGGCAAAAATCCGCACTGACCAGGGATGAGCAACGGTCGCGCTCGCCGTTCCGAAAGTTTTGAACCATGGCCAAAAAGATCAAGAAATTTCGACCCAAGGCACGATTGCCGAAGGGATTTAGAGATATCACCGCAGATGAAATTCGCCAGACCCAGGCGATGATCGGGAAGATTGGCACGGTTTATGAAGGCTACGGTTTTGAACCGATCGAAACGCCGGCTTTCGAATACACGGATGCGCTCGGGAAGTTCTTACCGGACACCGATCGACCCAACGCCGGCGTCTTCTCTTTGCAGGATGAGGATGAGCAGTGGATGAGCTTGCGTTACGACATGACAGCACCGCTTGCCCGTCATGTGGCGGAAAACTATCAGGAAATTGCCAAACCTTATCGCCGCTACACCTGGGGGCCGGTTTGGCGCAATGAGAAACCCGGTCCTGGCCGATTTCGACAGTTCATGCAATTCGACGCCGATACGGTCGGAACGGACAATATCGCTGCGGATGCGGAAATCTGCATGTTGGCCGCTGACACGATGGAGGCCTTGGGCATCGAGCGCGGCCAATACCTGATCAAGGTGAACAGTCGTAAGATTCTCGACGGCATCCTGGAAGGCATCGGGATCGACAGCAGCGATCCGGATGATGCCGCCCGCCGCCTGATCGTTCTGCGCGCGCTGGACAAATTGGATCGCCTGGGCATGGACGGCGTCCGCCAATTGCTCGGACCAGGACGCAAAGACGAATCCGGTGACTTTACGGCCGGGGCGGGCTTGGACGATGCTGCGATCAATAAGTCTCTGCGTTTCCTTGATGGCGGCCGGTCATCGCGGCGCGAAACCGTCGCAGCTCTCGTCGACCTGGTCGCAGATAGCCAGACGGGACGCGATGGCGCGACGGAATTGGCTGAGCTTGACGCATTGCTGACCGCAGCCGGGTTCGGCGAGGACAGGATTGTGATTGACCCGTCAATTGTCCGCGGGCTTGATTATTACACCGGCCCGGTTTTTGAGGCGGAATTGACCTTCGAAGCACGCAATGAAGAGGGCGAACTGGTTCGCTTCGGCTCTGTTGGCGGTGGTGGGCGGTATGATGATCTGGTTGCTCGCTTCACGGGTCAAAAGGTGCCTGCCACTGGTTTTTCTCTCGGTGTCTCGCGGTTGCAGGCGGCGCTCACGCACCTCGGCAGCCAGGAAACCAACAAAGTTCTCGCGCCTGTGGTGGTGCTTGTTATGGATCGGGCCGAGCAGCCGAGATACCAGCGGATGGTGCAGCAATTGCGCGCGGCGGGCATTCGTGCCGAGATGTATCTCGGCACCTCGGGAATGAAGGCGCAGATGAAATATGCCGACAAGCGTGGTGCTCCTTGCGTTGTCATTCAGGGAGGCGATGAACTGGCTGCCGGCGAGGTTCAGATAAAGGACTTGGCCGAAGGATTGCGCCTGTCCGCGGATATCGAGGATGCTGATGTCTGGCGCAAAGAGCGCCCGGCACAGGTATCCGTACCGGAAGCTGAACTGGTCAGTGCGGTGCAAGCCGTGCTTGATCGCTACAGCCCCAAGGCGTAAGTCCGATGAACGCTGAATCAGCCCGCAAATTCGAGGCTCTTGAGGCCCAGGCCAGCGACCTGATGGCAACCTTCACCGGCGAGGGCTATGAAGCGGTGGCGCCCGCAATCATTCAACCGGCCGATATTTTTCTCGATGTGATCGGCGAGGAGTTGCGTGGCCGGACCTATGTCTTCACGGATCAGGAGGGCGCTGAGCTATGCCTGCGGCCGGATCTCACGGTGCCAACCTGTCGTCTGCATTGGCAGCGCCACGGTCGCGGCGATGCCCAAGCGCGATACTGCTACAACGGTCCTGCCTTCCGCTTCCAACCCAACGGCGGGGATGCGGTGCATCCGCGTGAATTCCGTCAAGCCGGGATCGAGCACTTTGGAATGAGTGCGCGCGACAAGGCCGAAACCGAGGTCTTGAGCACGATCCTCAAGGTCTTGAAGCAGGCAGATATCAGCGACTATGAAATCCGCTGCGGCGATCTCGGGCTCTTCAATGCGCTGCTCGACGCCATCGATTTGCCGGAGCGTTGGCGTGGACGCCTCAAAAGCCAGTTCTGGCGCCCCGCCGCCTTTCGCGACGAATTGCACCGCCTGGTATCCAGCCCGGGCTCGACGACACAGGGCTTGCCTCAGGCTCTGCTTGGTCAAATCGTGCCGGCTGATGCCAAGGCAAGTGAACGCGCTGTCGAAACCTACATGCATGATCATGGCATCGAACTCATCGGCAGCCGTACGATTACGGAAATCACCCGCAACATAATGGATATGGTCGATGACGGGGCGAGCGATGCCCTGCCATCATCCATCGCCGAATTGATCACACATTATCTCGATGTTGCAGCCCCCGCGCGCGCCGCAGGTGCGCGCTTACGTGATCTGATGCAAGGGTCCAACATTGATATCTCTGCCGCCTTGGATGTGTATCAGCGTCGCCTGCAGCGCATGTCTGATGCCGGCATCGATGTAGGGAAACTGGTCTTTTCGGCCGAGTTCGGACGCAATCTGGAGTACTACACGGGCTTTGTCTTTGAGATTACGGTGCCGATGCTGGGCCAACAAAGCCCGATTGCCGGTGGTGGCCGTTATGACAAATTGATGCGTGTGGTCGGTTCCACGGTCGATGTGCCGGCAATGGGGGCCATGATCCACACGGAGCGGCTGCTCTCGGTTGTCGGCGGCGAGGTTTGAGTCACCATGAGCAACTTAGTCTTCGCCGTTCCCTCTAAGGGCCGCCTGATGGAAGCAACCGTCGAAGTCTTGGCGGATGCCGGCATGTCGGTACGCAAAACGGGAAGCGATCGGGGCTACCGTGGCGAAATTGTCGACATGGACGATGTTGAGATCGCATTCATTTCAGCCTCCGAAATCGCCAACGCATTGCGGACAGGCCGCGTTCACCTCGGCGTGACGGGCGAGGATCTGGTTCGTGAAGAGATTTCTGACGCTGAAGGCCGCGTCAAGTTCCTCAAGGAACTCGATTTTGGTCATGCCGACGTGGTTGTTGCGGTGCCGTCCTGTTGGATCGACGTGCGGCGCATGGAAGATCTCGACGAGGTGTCGATGGCGTTTCGGCGCAAGCATCAGCGCCGCATGCGTGTTGCGACGAAGTATATGAACCTGACGCGCCGGCATTTCGCATTCCACGGCATCAGCGACTACCGGATCGTCGAAAGCCTGGGCGCCACCGAGGGCACACCTGCCGCGGGAACGGCTGATCTCATTGTTGACATCACCTCAAGTGGGGCGACGCTCAAGGCAAACGGTCTCAAGATGATCGATGGTGGCACCATTCTGCAGTCACAGGCGAATTTAATCGAGTCGAAAACCGCGCCCTGGCCACCTGAAGTGCGAGCCGTACAAAACGATATCTTGCGACGATTGAAGATATAGTCTCGCTCCAGCGGCAATGCAGCATCTTGTTCGCGACATGTTTGATAGGCACAGTATGCCCTCGGTGTGGCGGATTTTGCCTAGGTTATGTGCTCATTGAGCATCGGTTGCTTGATCATCGCATGACGTAACCTGATGATACTTGCAGTCGGGCCAACCTTCTGCGCAACTAACTTGGCCTGCGAGTCGCGTACGCCACGATCAGATAGCTATCTGAACGGGTTAGGCACCGACACTGATCTCTGCCAACGCAACAGCTGGACCCCAACGGAACCCACACATGCTTCAACGAATTGACCCGCCGAAACCCCAACTGGTGGCGCGGGATTGGTTACATGTGTTGAATGCGTATCGTAAGCCGCAGTTGTCCCGTAGCATTCTAGAACTTGTCATGACCGCCGGTCCTCTCGTCGCTCTTTGGGTGCTGGCGTGGCTGGCCTTATCTGTCAGTGTCTGGCTGACCTTGCTCATCGCCATTCCGGCCGCCGGCTTCTTGGTGCGCCTTTTCTTGATCCAACATGACTGCGGCCACGGTTCGTTCTTTCGCAAGCGCGCGACCAATGACTGGGTCGGGCGGGTGCTTGGCATCCTGACACTGACGCCATACGACATCTGGCAGCGCAGCCACGCAACGCATCATGCGACCACCGGCAATCTCGACTCGCGCGGTTTTGGTGACATCATGACGCTGACGGTTGACGAATATCGTGATCTGTCACCTTGGAGCCGCCTGAAATATCGCGCATACCGTCATCCGATCGTGCTATTTGGCATTGGCCCGGCTTGGCAATTCTTCGTCGCGCATCGCCTGCCGGCAGGCTATTGGAGCAATTTCAAATTCTGGCTCAGTGCCATGGCAACCAATGTTGGTATTGCCGCCTTCGTTCTGCTGATGGTTTGGCTGGTTGGTGCGCAGGCTTTCTTCGTGGTGCACTTGCCGATCGTGTTGCTCGCATCCAGCATTGGTGTGTGGTTGTTCTACATCCAACACCAGTTCGAAGACGCCCATTGGGAGACGACCGACGATTGGAACGTCCATGACGCCGCCCTGCATGGCAGCTCGCATTATGATTTGCCACGAGGATTGCGCTGGTTGACGGCCAATATCGGCGTGCACCATGTGCATCACCTATGCGCGCGGATTCCGTATTACCGCTTGAGTGACGTTCTGAAGGATTATCCGGAACTGATCGACGTCAAGCGCATCACGCTCATGGAGAGCTTCCAATACGCCCGGCTGCAGCTTTGGTGCACGAAGCAGAAGCGCCTCATCTCCTTTCGCGAGTTCTCTGCGAAGTAATCCGTAGGCGCATCATCGTAGCGCATCTGCGAGCATTGCAGATCGTTAGGCATACCCATCGCTAAGCATCGACTCCGAACTTGGAACCTTGTCCTCTTTTCAAGAGGCAGGGCGAGCGCGCAAGCCAGCTCGCATGCGAGAAGGATGCGAACGCAGTGCGATTCTGCTCGTTGAAACCATCTGCGCGCGGCCCGTCCGCTCCGCGTGTTTCGGAACCAATTCGCTGCGGCACAATTTTTTGAACTCGGCGTTCTGACGTTCAAGAGATTTTTTAATATTATAGAAGAGAAAGATATTGTTAATATATGAAATGGAAAGGATATTGGGGTGTCTGATTGATCGGTAAAGGCGATGCCGATCAGGTCGAGTTGCTTTGGAGTTGCACCCGTGGATGTCAGTACGATCGGATTTGAGACAGATCAAATCAGCAGCAGTGAAAGCGGCGGTTCGGTCCGGGTGGCGTTCGTTGTCAATGGCGATCTATCTGACACCGTAAGAATCACTTTCGGAGTGACATCCGACAGCGCCACCGATGGTGTCGATTTTTTGAGTTCGCCGTTGAACGGTTACGAAGTAACCACGTTGTCGTCGGTAGACAAAATATATGAAATCTCGCTTCAACCTGGTGAGAACCGGAAGGAGATCGTATTTCAAATCAACGACGATGCCATGGCCGAAGCGACGGAAAGTTTCGTCGTGTCGATCATCAACGTTGATGGAGAGGGCGCAGAGCTTGGTGCGCCGCGCACGGTATCCGTCGACATACTGGATGACGATGAACCCATAGTCGATCCGCCGCCGCCTCCTTCTCCCCCTGTTTTGGAAAGTGCTTTCGACGTTTCACTCGAAGCCGTGGTCGACGGCCTGTCGCAGCCGATCGCGTTTGAGTTTCTGGCAACGAACCCGGATATCCTGTTCGTTGCCGAAAAGCGTGGCACGATCCAGATCTATGACATGTCCGCCACGGCGAACGGAGGCGCGCCTGTTCGGCAGGGTACCATTCTGGACATCCAGGGCTTGGTAAATGACCGTCAAGATCGTGGTTTGCTCGATATCGCAATTCATCCAGATCTCGCCAATAATCCTTATCTCTATGCATTCTACGTCGTGGATCCGGACGGTGTGGAGGCCAACGGTGGTGGCAATCGTTTTTCGCATCTCGTGCGTTACACGCTCGACGCGGCCAGCGGTTACACATCAATTGTTGAGGACAGCGCGACCGTCATACTCGGCGGGGGCGCGCGGACCATCGACGACATCAGCGGCAGGGGGGCGATTGACAGCACCCTACCTGCAAATGAAAACATTGTGGCGAGCGATATCGAGGTGCAGCGTGATGCCAACGGCGTCGCGCAAGAGCCTTATAATGTGGCTGATCCGCTATTCAAGACAGACGTTCTTAAGGTCGACAGCCGCAGCCATGCCGGCGGCGCGCTCGCCTTCGGGCCGGACGGTGCGCTCTATGTGAGCGTTGGCGATGGCACGTCCTTCAACTATGCCGATCCGCGCACTTTTTACGTTCAGGACATCGATAGCCTGGTCGGTAAGATCTTGCGGATTGATCCCATTACGGGTTTGGGCCTGGCGGACAACCCATTCGTTGAAGCCGGTGACGATCTCGCCGGCAACAGCGCGAAGGTCTTTCAACTCGGATTGCGCAACCCATTCTCCATGGGCTTCGATGAAGACGGTCGCTTGTTCATTGCTGATACGGGTTGGGAGAAATGGGAGGAAATCAACACCGGCGGGCCAGGGGCAAACTTCGGCTGGCCATTCTACCAGGGCGGTGATGACGGTGAATCGCTTGTCGACAGCCAATATAACAACCGTGCCGAGGTGCAGAACGGCACCTTCACCGCTCCATCGGCGTCCGAGGTTACGCCGGCGTTTCGTGCGTTCAGCCATGACAACAATTCGTCTGAATTCCAAATCCAGGCCATTACCGGCGGCGACGTGGTCTATTCAGGTGACGTTTATCCGGAGTCATTTGACGGTTCGTATTTCTTTGCCGACGTAAGCCAGGGCGAGATCTTCGCCGTGAATACGTCTGATCGAGACGATGTTGGGTTTCTGATAAAACGCGAAGGGGCGTTGGCACCGGTTCACTTCAGCCAGGGACCCGACGGATATGTTTATTATGCGGACATCGCTTTCGGCAATATTGGGCGCCTGCATATTTCGTCTCCGGGTTCATCCGGTGGCCCCATAACGCAGCTTACGTCCGCGCAGGAGGCCGAGCTTATCAAGTTGTACATTGGGTATTTCAATCGCGCACCAGAACTGGTTGGACTCGAGTTTCATAAGACAGCAATTCTTGAAGACCTCAATTCAGCGGCGCCCAAGTCGTTTGACGAGGCCCTGCTCGAGCGGGCCGATCACTTTTTCGATGCGGCAATCGCTGCGCCGGAGTTTTCCGGTTACTCGGCAAGCGATACGACTGCAGCCTTTGTCGAAACAATTTACGAGAACGCACTGCTGCGCCCAGGTGAGGGGGGAGAAGTAACGCAAAGCGAAGTCGACTATTGGGTGGCCAAGATCGACAGCGGCGAGGTCAGTCGAGGGGCACTCGTGCTGGAGTTCTTTGCTGCGCAGCCGATCTTGCTCGAGTTCGGCACATCTCAAGAAAAGGCCGTCGCCGACACGACCCTCAAGATTATCGAAAATCGAATTACCGTCGCACGCGAGTTTGCGAAACCAGAGAACTCAGAAGGTCTCGTCCAGGCAGCGGCCCACGACGCCGGGGTTGCTGCGTTGGAAGGAGTTGATGAAACCCAGGCGAGCGTCGACGCCGCGCTGGCCCGACTGCAGAGTTCCAATGCAACGGATAATTCGACATCGGGGGCCACGCTGGCTATTGCGATGGACGACGGCGTCGAAAGTAGTGACGCGGTCGTTGCCCCCGACATCGTGCCAGACGCAGATGACATGCTGATCGCGTAACGATCCTGACAAACCCGGATATGCTCGTCGGTCTAGACACGGCGCGGCCGATACTGCTCAGGTTCCTGCAACCGGCGTGCGGTTCAAATAGGCATCGACGTGAACAGCGATCTGCGCGCCGTTAAATAGCACGACACCGTATCCGGGCGGCTCGTGGCTGTACCTGGCGCCAACACTTTCACGAACAAGCGGCACCTGGTGATTGGTGCCCGGCAGGCAGGTGCAGGCGATGCCCTGCCAGTTGATGTACGCGGCGCGATGGACGTGGCCGAAAAAGATATGTCGAACGTTCGTACCCGACTTGAGCGCGTCCGCAAACGCGTCGGCCTCCTCGAGTTTGATCCGATCCATGTAGGGCATGCCAATATCGCACGGCGGATGATGCATGAATATATAAACGGGTTGGTCACCGGCCTGCTCGAGAGTGCGAACCAGCCACGCGCGCCGGTCCGCGCAATATTGGCCTTCGGATACACCGCCGCCTTTAAGCGTGTCGAGGAACAGGAACGTACCGTGTTCGGTTACGCATGATTGCTGGACGAAACCGTTGTCGTCGCAGGCAGCGTCCGGATGGACAGTGAGAAACACGTCACGATCGTCGTGATTGCCCATCATCAGGAACGTCTTGATCGGGAAGCTTTCGAGACGGGTTTTGAGCCATTGATAGGCGAGCGGGTCGCCCTTGTCAGCGAGATCACCGGAGATCACGCAGAAGGTCGCGTCACTATGCCAGCGTGCGATATCCGCCAGGCATGCATCAAGGCGTGCGGTTGTATCGAGGCTCCAAAGTTGTTCGCCAGGCGCAACGAGGTGTGGGTCGGTAACGTGGATGATTTTCATGACGTGTGCTGATGCTCATGCGGTCTTGTTGTCGAGCATAGTGTATCGCGCCGCGTGGCCCAAGGGTGAGCGCAAGCGTGATAATGCGAGCCCGGCTCCGCGTGCGAAGCCCGCAGTCGTTTGCGTGCTGCGCCGCTCTCCTGCTGGTCGACTCACCGTTTGCGAACAGAATTGATTTTATCCAAGTCTGAAGGGCTCTAAGCCAGCTCGGCGAGGACGCATTTGAGTACGCCGTAGTCGAACCGTCCATCAAGCGCGGCGTGTGCCGGACCGAGTTTGCCGCTTTCCAGGGTGCCGACACGCTCGAAAGTACTCGTGATCTCGTCCAGGTCTGCGGCGTCGAGATCGAGCACATCGCCGGCTTCGATCAGTCCGGATTCGATGGTGTCGGCGAGATGTCCGTAGACCGTGGCAACCTCGATGCCCCGCTCGGCAGCGATCGCCTCGGCGTCATATCCTTTGAGATGCAACGCCAGCGTCTGATTGACCGTGCCGGAGAGGTTGTTCTGTAATTTTGGTTCATCGGCGAAGCCGCTGATCGTTGCCAGCAAAGCGGCCCCGTAGCGCTTGATCTTGGCTGCGCCAAGGCCAGTGATATCGCTCAATTTATCTGGCGACTGCGGTTTTTCGGCGGCCAGTTCAGCGAGCGTACGGTCGTGGCAGATGACGTAGGGCGGCACCTTGGCTTTGCTTGCCAGCTCGCGGCGCAGAGATTTGAGCGCTTCGAACAGACCGCTGTCGTTGGCAGCTACCGTTATCTTCGCCTTCGCTGTCGAGCGCTTCGATTTCGAGCTGCCGGTCGCCCCGCGCGGCGCCGCAACCCGCATCTCGAACGTCGTCTCGCCCTTGAGCAGCGGACGGGCGCTGTCGGTCAGTTGCAGCGTGCCATGGCCCTCATCGTCGGGCGCGAGATGGCCGGCCGCGACCAGTTGTCGGAAGAGATGGCGCCAGCCTTGCGCGTCATATTCATCACCGATGCCGTGCACCGAGAGTTTGTCGTGGCCGTTCTGGGTGATGCGCGCGTTGGATTTGCCCGTCAAAACTTCAACGACGTAGGTAACGCCAAACCGCTCACCTGTACGGTAGACGGTGGAAAGTGCCTTCTGCGCGGCAACGGTGCCGTCCTGGGTCTTCGGCGGCGTCAGGCAGTTGTCGCAGTTGCCGCAAGGCTGGTCGAGACGCTCGCCGAAATAGGCAAGCAGGGCCTGGCGGCGGCAGGCAGCGGTTTCGCACAAACCGATCAACGTATCGAGACGTTGGCTCTGGACACGTTTGTGCTCTTCCGAGCCGTCGGACTGATTGATCCAATGGCGTTGCTGGATGAGGTCCTGGAAACCGTAGGCCATCCAGGCGTTCGCCGGTTCGCCGTCACGGCCGGCACGACCGGTTTCCTGGTAATAGGCTTCGATTGATTTCGGCAGATTGAGGTGGGCGACGAAACGCACATCCGGTTTGTCTATGCCCATGCCGAAAGCGATCGTTGCAACAACGATGAGACCATCTTCCGCGAGAAACCGGGATTGGGCGGCGTGGCGGACGTCGGCAGGCAGGCCGGCGTGGTACGCGATGGCTGACCGTCCACGCTTTGTCAGCCACGCAGCGGTTTCTTCGACCGACTTACGTGACAGGCAATAAACGATGCCGGCATCGGTCGGGTGTTCGGATTCGATGAATTGCCAGAGGCGTTCTTTGGTGGCCATCGAGCCGGCCTCGGCGATGGTGTAGCGGATGTTGGGCCGGTCGAAGCTCGCAACGAACCGCGCTGCGCCATCAAGGTTGAGTTCGACGGCGATTTCGTTGCGCGTGCGCTCATCGGCAGTCGCCGTCAACGCGATGCGCGGCACGTTCGCAAAACGTGTGTGCAGGGTGCGTAGCTGGCGGTATTCCGGGCGGAAGTCGTGTCCCCACTGCGAGACGCAGTGCGCTTCATCGATCGCGAACAACGAGACCTGCCCCTGCTCGAGCATCGACAGTGTCCGCTCTTGCAGGAGCCGCTCCGGCGCAACATAGAGCAGCTTGAGAGTGCCCGCGTTGAAGCGCTGTTCGATGTCGCGCTGCTGATAGCCATCAAGCGTTGAGTTGAGGAACGCTGCATCGACGCCGACTTCGAGCAGCGCATCAACCTGATCGTGCATCAGAGCGATCAGCGGTGAAACGACGATCGCAGTGCCCGGCCGGACCAGCGCTGGTACTTGATAGCACAGCGACTTGCCGCCGCCGGTCGGCATCAGCACGAGGGCGTCATCACCATTGATGATGGTTTCGACGATGCCGGACTGTGGTCCACGAAACGATTTATAGCCGAAAGTCGTCTCAAGAATTCGTTGCGCACGTTCCATTGGAGGCGCATCAGGCGGGATGTCGAAGAGGCCAGTTTCCGACGGTTGCGAACCGGTGAGCGCCATGTCTGTGAACCTTAGCGGCGAAATTTCTGACCGGTGCGCGGGCAACTAAGCCGACACTGGTACGATTGGGTAACCCGAATCGAAGCGGTTGAGGGTGCGCGTACGACACGGTTACAACGCAATACGCAGTTTCTCATGCCGCGATACGGGACTTGCCGTCCAGTCAAATCGCCTGCAATTCACATGTGAATACAACCGTTTGCCTGTATTCAGCCTGAGTTCATGTTGCGGGCGCTAGATTGCATGCATGACGTTGGGGTGTGGCGCATCCGTCGATGGTGCGGACATTCAGCTAAAGCCCATGAATCAGGGCCTTATAAGAGGTTCTCTGACCCTTTATATGTCAGGGTGCAAAGCTGACGGTCCGGAACTGGCTGAATGGCATGACGGTCGCAAGCAAATGAGGATGGCATGAACGGATTGTTTGGCAAGGGTACATTATCTGCGGCGTTGGTCGCGATGGCGGCGGTCGGCGCCGCTGGACCGGCCTGGGCCGGCGCGAATTGCGACTCCTATGCGAAGTTGACATTGCAGCAGGCCAAGCAAAACATTGACAAGCGTTGCAACTTCAAAGGCGCGGCCTGGTCGCTTGATGCAAACAAGCATCGGGCGTGGTGCAAGGACGTCGGGCCGGCGCGATGGCGCGGCGAATTGAAAAAGCGCAACAAGATGCTGCAAGGTTGTAAAAAGTAACTTGCCGCGCTCGGGCGGGGCGTTCGATTTTGGATCGGAATGAAAACTCCGACCCATCTGCCTTATTTCCTGTGAAAGAATCAGACGTTGTCATTGTGATGCACGCCAAGCGTGGGACAGTGGTTCGTGGAGAATCACTCTGCTACAGGGGGCCGACCATCACATGACCAGCGCCGTGATCAGTTATGATAGCCCAGAGGATCAAGCGGTAAAATCTCGTTTGACGCTCGGGGATTGCTTCGTCGTCATCGCTATGGCGCTGGTTGCTGCCGCCTTGACTGTTGGTCTCAGGGCGCATTTTTCCATCGGCCTGGAGGTGGCGGCCGGCGTCGCCGCCGTCGGTTTTGTGGCCATGCTGGCAGGACACATTGCCTTACGTTGTTCGAGCGCTGCGCCGCCCGCTGCGACCGCGGACCAAAAGCCGAATGAAAACGCCGCAGCAGTCGTCGTGGATCGTCGCCCCGCCGCCCCGCGCGCAGCGGCACCAAAACAGCCACCCACTGCTAAACCGGCTGCTGTCGCCAAACCCGCGCCTGGGGTGACCAAGGCTGCTGATGCCAAGTCGGCGGCGGTCGTCGATGATGCCGTTGCCTTGCAGGATCTCGATTTGGGCAATTTTCGGCCGCGCTCGCCAGCCGACCTGACGCGCAATCCGGCCGCGAGACCGGCGGCCGATGCGGATGGCGGCGGCAACATCGATGATATGATTCGGCGTCTCGCAGATGACATCGAAGCGGGCCGCAAGCCGGCGCCGGCACAGGCCGGGGCCGCACGGGATAAGACCACGTCGCCGACTGCGAATCAGAAAGCACCAGCACAGAAGCCGGCGCAGAAATCGCCGGCAATGGCAGCACCAAAGACGGCAGCGCCTCGGCAGCCCGCGTCTGCCGGACCGAAACTGGCGCCGCCACCACTGCCGGCTACTATGCCGGCGACGCCCGTCGCACCAGCCGGCCGCCCGGCTTTCCCGCCATCCATGGTTGAGGCTGCGACGAAGCCCATTTCGCCAGCAAATGCCGCGGCGCCGACAGCCACGGCAAAACTGGCCGCGATTGCTGACGCTCTGTCCGATGAGCAACTTGAAGTGTGCTTAGAGACAATCAATGACCTCGAAGACTACCGTGCCCAGCACTATGAAGTATCGGTGCGGCTGCAGCTCGCCGACGGTGAGGTGCTCAACAATGACGCATTCATTGCCGAGACACGTGGCACCGGCCTGCTGCCACTGCTGGAAGCCGTCAAAGTATCGAGCACGAAGCGCGTCGCGGTCCAGATGATCCGCCGCGGTCGCAGCGGTGAATTCTTCTCCACCGTAGATGGCGAGGCGCTTGCCGATCGTCAGTTCAGTGAAGATGTCGATACGATCACGGGCGGGGATCCGACGCTGGCAGCGCGACTGGTGCTCGCCTTCACACAGTCAGACGTCCGCAGCCTGACGCCGGCTCAACTGTTCACGTTGGAGAGCATTGCGGCGCTTGGCTTCCGGTTCTCGATCGAGGGGATTTCCGATCTCGATATGGACTTTGAGGAACTCGCTGGGCGTGGCTTTGTTTTCGCAAAGTTGGACGCAGATGTCTTCCTCAACGGACTGCCGACCGGCACGACACGTGTCCCCGCCGCCGATATCTGCCATCACCTTGCCAAGGCCGGGCTGTCGCTGATTGTTGGCAAAATCAACGACGAAACCGCGCGCGCGAAGATCCTGGGCTTTGGCGCGGTTCTCGGGCAGGGCGCTCTTTTCGGAGCTCCGCGGCCGGTTCGAGCGGATGTGCTGCGGCCTGGCGAACAGCGACCGCCGGCTTCGTAGCAGTCGCGCGTTACACCCTTGTCGACGGCCTCTGATAGCTATACGGCTTCCAGCATGAACAGCAACGCTGCGACGATTCCTGTAATCGATGGCATCCGTGAACTCGCCGAGGGCACGGATGCTTGGCTAGTCGACGTTTGGGGCGTGATGCACAATGGCGTCGCGGCATTCCGCGCAGCGGCTGAGGCTTGCACAAAGTTCCGTGAGGCCGGCGGTTATGTTGTGCTGCTGACCAATGCGCCACGTCCGGGCCCAGCCGTCGTTCGACAGATCGCGCGCATCGGCGTGCCGCAATCCGCCTATGATGCGGTGTTGTCGTCGGGCGATGTGACTCGTGGGCTCGTCACTGAATGGCGCGATAAGCAAATTCATCATCTTGGGCCCGATCGCGATCGCGGTATATTTGAAGGGATCGATATCAATTACGCCACGTCGATCGAGGCGGACATTGTCGTTGTTACGGGATTGCTCGACGATGAAACGGAAACGCCGGATGACTACGCGACGACGCTGAAAGGCCTGCAGCGTCGCAACATCGCGATGCTCTGCGCCAATCCCGACCTTCGGGCCGAGCGCGGCAACCGGATCGTCTATTGCGCCGGTGCCCTCGCCGAAGCCTATGAAAAGCTGGGCGGTGATGTCGTCTATGCAGGAAAGCCGCACTTGCCGATCTACGAATTGGCTCTGCACATGATCAACGATGGTCGCGGCGAAGTCGTTTCGAAGGACCGCGTGATCGCGATCGGCGATGGCCTCAAGACCGATATTGCCGGTGCCGCTGCTGCCGGGTTGCGTTCGGTTTTCGTGGCGTCTGGCCTGCATGTCGAGGGGGGACGCGACCTGTCATCGAGCGTTGTCGACGAGTTGTTCCGAGATTCTCCGCTTGGGCGCCCGGTTGCCGCCATGCAGGCTTTGACGTGGTAGAGTACCTGCCTGATTGAAAGTGCTCGGGAGTACGGACATGGATTGGGATGATGTACGCAAGCCGTCGGTTGGAGGCGAGCAGGTGGTTGTCGGCGAAACGCTCGAACGCCATTCGGTGGATGAACTTCAGCACCGCATCAAAGCACTTGAAGCCGAGATCGAACGGGTGCGCCTGGAATTGGAAACCAAGCGCCAGCATGAAGCGCGCGCGGCATCCGTTTTCAAGTCGTAGAGGATTACAGCTCGCGACGATTGATCGGCCCCGCTTAGTTGTTTACGCTTGGCGTGCGCGCGAACGCGTGAACTGTGTTTAAAACTGTTAACTTCTAAGCGCTCGTGGACCTGAGAGTAGTTAGCTCTTTTTTTACCTTACCCCGCCAATATTGGCACATATCCAGACCCCTGGATTGCGAGTGGCTCTCATCCACTCTGTTTTGACGCCTCCCTGTCTAGTTCTTGAGCCGCCTTTTTAGGCGGCTCTTTTTTTGCATGTAGGTTCACTGAGGCCTCGAAAAATTCCCAATTTGAGGCGATGTGTTAACCTGCGGCGGTTAAGGTTGTGCTATCTTCAACTTGCCGGCTTTGTAACGAGTGTGTGTCAGAACGATCCATGAATATCATCGATGATCATTCCCCGAACGAGTCTTGCGCAGATGTGACGGTGCCGTTTGGCAATGCGTTCGCCCAGTCTGCCCAGTTCGATAGTGTTTTCCAGGAAGGCATGGCGCTGGTCGAGCGCACGGCCAGTTACCTCGACGGCCCCGGTCGCAAGGAAGCGCGCAAGCTGGTCGCGCCCGTATCAACGGCCTATGCGACGGAAAGCATGAGACTGACGACCCGGCTGCTTGAAGTCGCTTCGTGGTTGTTGGTTCAAAGGGCACTCAAGAACGGTGAAATTTCGACCGAGGAGGCCGAGCGTCGACGTCGCAAAGTCAAATTGCGGCCCTCCGGCCGGCCGGCGCATATCAAGCATTTCGATCAACTGCCTGAAACGCTACAGGATATGATCATCGAAAGCTTCGCGATTTCGGACCGCATCCAGCGCATTGATCGAGCCATGCGAGGTCACGACGACATGGCTCCGGTGACGACCAATCCCGTTGGCGCGCAGTTGTCCACGATCCGTGCAGCGTTCACGGTCATTGACGGCGGCCGCAGTTAGCACGGGCCGGCTGGCGGCATAGCCAGATCCATTCAACGTATAAAAGCGCCGATCCAATATGGATTTCGGCGCTTTTAGTATTGCATGTCGAAGAGGTCGTAAGCTGCGGCGCTCTAGAATAGACCGTCGAACTTCTTTTTAAAGCGTGACAGACGTCCGCCACGGTCCATCAACCGCTGATCACCGCCGGTCCAGGCTGGATGCGTGGTCGGATCAATGTCCAGCGTCAACGTATCGCCTTCCGAACCATAGGTTGAATACGTCATGTACTCGGTGCCGTCCGTCATAACCACTTTGATTTGGTGGTAATCCGGGTGCAGACCTTCATCTTTTTTCATCGTGCTCTACCGCTCAAAAATCGGCAATTGCGCCAAACAAATCCGGCCCTGCTGCCGAATGCTGCCGGACAGGCGCAGTAACTGCCAGAATCTGGGAATCCGACAAGGCTTGTAGACTGGACGCGAAACGGATGCAAGCGTGAACAAATCACTTTGCTGGCAAGCCACCGTGCGACGCTTGTGACAGAAAGACTTGCACCGCGCCAAGCGCTTGGCCATTACTGTCCGCTAAAGGCCGTACAATCAAGCATTTTTGGTGCGATCGGCCAGTCAATCTAGGGAAAAATTGCGCGTCAATGAGTGAGCCCGCCGCCCCAAGTGACGACAAGCCTGGAGGTCAAGCTGCAGGCGATCCAGGCCATTCCGTCTCGCCCGCGCCGCGCCGCGTCAAGCTCCAGCCGCTTCTGGCGCTGAAACCCTATCTGCTGCGCTACAAGCCGGCGATGATATTCGCCGCGATCGCACTGCTTGTGGCAGCCTCTGCGACGCTCGCGATACCGGTTGCCGTCCGACGGATGATTGATTTTGGGTTTTCCGGCGACAACGGCAGCTTCATCGCTCGATATTTTGCGATGATGATCGTCATCGGCGGTGTCCTGGCGATCGCGAGTTCGGCGCGCTTCTATTTCGTCAGCTGGATTGGCGAACGCGTCGTCGCGGATTTACGTGCCGATGTGTTCAAACATTTGACCCGGCTCGGCCCGGCCTTCTTTGACCGAACCCATTCCGGCGAGGTTATGAGCCGCCTGACGTCGGACACGACGCAGATCAAGGCAGCCGCGTCGAGCGCGATCAGCCAGTCCGTGCGCGCGGTCATTACGATCAGTGGCGCCTTAATCATGATGCTCGTGACGAGCGCAACCTTGTCGCTGGTCGTCGTCGCGGTGATTCCGATGATCCTGATTCCGATCATTGTATTTGGCCGCCTCGTGCGCCGCCGTTCGCGTCAGGCGCAAGACAGCCTTGCCCAGTCCTCAGCGCTGGCTGCCGAAAACCTCGGTGCGATCCGCACGCTCCAGGCCTTCACCAGTGAGGCGGCCATTTCCAAGCGGTTTGGTGGCGCGGTCGAGACGGCGTTCGCTGACGCACGGTCGCGTCTCATTGCGCGTGCATTGATGACCGCGATGGTCATGTTCCTGATCGTCGGCAGTATTGTTGGGGTGCTCTGGTTCGGTGCCTCGATGGTGATCGACGGCACGATGACGGCCGGGCGGCTCGGGCAGTTTGTCTTGTACGCGGTATTTGCCGCAGGCTCGCTGGCGCAACTGTCGGAGGTTTGGGGCGAGGTTCAGCAGGCCGCAGGGTCGGCCGAACGTCTCATCGAATTGCTCGAAACCGAACCGCTTATCACAGGTCCCGCGCACCCGGTCGCCTTTCCTGAAAGCTGTCAGGGCAAGGTAACGTTTGATGATGTCACGATGGTTTACCCGTCCGGCCCGGATCAGGACGCGTTGCGCAATGTGTCATTTGACGCGGCGCCCGGAGAACTGGTGGCGCTTGTCGGCCCGAGCGGTGCCGGCAAAACATCGGTGTTCAATCTGATTGCACGTTTTTATGATCCGGCGGCCGGGCGTGTCCTGGTTGACGGCGTCGATATTCGCGATGTCGATCCACTTGTCTTACGTCGGCGCATGGCCTTGGTCCCGCAAGAAATCAGCCTGTTCGCTGACAGCATCGCTGAAAACATCCGCTATGGTGACGATAGCGCAAATGATGATGCCGTGCGCGCGGCAGCGGCTGCAGCCAATGCGGATGCGTTCATTGAGGCATTGCCGGACGGCTACGACACAGTACTCGGTGAGCGCGGTGTGACGCTGTCTGGCGGTCAGCGCCAGCGTATTGCGATTGCGCGCGCGATCCTGCGCAACCCGCCCATTCTGCTGCTGGACGAGGCAACCAGTGCGCTGGATGCCGAAAGCGAACATGCCGTTCAGGCGGCGCTTGAGCGGGTCATGAAAGGGCGCACAACGTTCGTCATTACGCATCGTCTGGCGACCATCCGTCAGGCGGATCGCATTCTCGTTTTCGATGGCGGTCGGCTGGTCGAGCAGGGCACCCATCAAACGTTAACGGCCGAAGGCGGGCTCTACACGCGCCTTGCCGAGCTGCAGTTTACGGCCGCGGCAGCGGCCGAGTAGATCGCTCTGTTAGCCGGCCAGCGATGACGCCCTGCACAGCAGAGCAATCCACGGCTCTATGTCGCCGGCCAGTCCCAGGTCATTGCCAAGTGTCGTTTCGACGCGTGTGAAACCGGCCGTCGCCACATGACATTCCAGTGTCGCCTGCGAATAATAGGTGTAGAGGCGATCGAATTTGTCCCGGCTGGCGCCATCGCCCAGCTTCATGGCGATATGGAATAGACCGCCCGGTTTGAGGGCCCGATGCAGCTGTTGCAATAGGGCCGGCAGTTGGTCCGCCGGTGCATGCAGCAGGCTGAAGTTGGCCCAGATCCCATCGTAGTGGTCGTGCACGCGGATATCATCGAACTCGGCGCAGCGCGCACCTATGGCAGCCGTTGCGTTGGCCAGCCTGACCATCTCGGGCGAGGCATCGACGGGATCGGCTCGAAAACCGCGGCCACGCAGATAGGCTGACGCCTGCGCCGGGCCACAGCCAAGATCAAGGACGTATCCGCCCGCTGGGAGGTGGGTCGCGAAGTTGATCAGCGTTGGGTGCGGCGGCTCGTCGCCAATCATTTCTGCGTAGGCCCCAACGCAGCGGTCGTAGGCAGCAATGGTTCGAAGATCTGTCATCACGGGATTGCGCGTGTGAGGGCCATGGATTGATCGCGCTCTAGCGGTTCGTTAGTTTGAGTTC
The DNA here is from genome assembly GCA_049116495.1 of Hyphomicrobiaceae bacterium. GTDB lineage: Bacteria > Pseudomonadota > Alphaproteobacteria > Rhizobiales > Hyphomicrobiaceae > CAJQQK01. Next base: position 25,137 of record JAGDYV010000118.1, read on the forward strand.
GATGCGTCGGTTGCGGCGCAGTGCTGCTTCACTGTCGCCCTTGTCGAGCGGTGAAAACTCACCGTGGCCGGCGGCGATTAAGCGGTCGGCGGGGACGCCACGGGAAATCAGGTAGCGCACAACTGAAATCGCACGCGATGTCGACAGGTGCCAGTTCGATGGGAATTGCGTGCTGCTGATCGGCCGCCGGTCCGTGTGTCCATCGACCTGGAGTGACCAGTCGATTTCCTTTGGGATGTTTTTTTGTAGCTCGACAATCGCTTTCGCCAGTTCGTCCATGGCAACAAGCCCGTCGACGCTCATCTCCGCCTGTCCTGATGTAAAGAGCACTTCGGACTGGAACACGAAGCGGTCGCCGACAACACGAATATCTTTGCGTCCCTTGAGCAGCTCGCGCAGTCGGCCGAAGAAATCAGAACGATAGCGCTGCAGCTCTTGCACTTGCCGGGCGAGCGCGGCGTTGAGGCGGGAGCCGAGGTCCTTGATCCGCACCTGGCTTGCCTGGTCACGCTTCTCGGATGCTTCGAGCGCCTCGTTCAAAGCTGCGATCTGGCGGCGTAGGGCAAGCAACTGCTGATTAAGCAGATCCACCCTCGCAAGCGCTTCGTTCGACACGTCCTTTTGCTTGTCGAGATCACTCTTGAGTGCAGCCGCACGCGCACTGGCGGCTTCCAATTGAGCGCCGGCACCGCTCGACTTGCTGGTCAGTTTCTGGTTCTCGGCCTGCAGGGCGGTCAAGGTCGCCGTCAAGGCCGCGATCTGGTCCTGCGCGTCCTTGGATTGTCCTTTGGCCAGCGAGAGCAGACTGGTCAGCTCCGAGATCTGCTGGTTGAGGCGACGCAGTGCATTATCCTTGCCGCTCGATTCCTGGCTGACGAAATACTGCGCCAGCATGAAGATCGACAGCAGGAAGATGAACACGAGAACCAGCGTCGACAGGACGTCGACGTAGCCCGGCCAGAATTCGCCGTACTCGCCACCTCGTCGTGAGCCACGCGTGCGCGCCATGGCGTCAGACTTTCCGACGCGGATTGATCAGCGCGTCGCGTATCGAGGCCATCAATTCGCCTTGCTGGTTGGATTGCTCGTCGGCCCATTGCCGGATGATTTCCTGCTCGCGCCGCATTTGGCCAACGAGTTGGTTGATCCCGTTGGCGATTTCGCCGTTGCCGCCACTGCCGCCGCTCGCGTCGAGCCGATCGGCAATCTCGGAGAGCGAGCGCTGCACTTCGAACAATGCACCGTAGAGCTGGCGGTTGATCTGCTCGACGCTCGCGCCCTCGGCACTGCCGCCTGGCGTGAGTTCGGTGATGCCCGACAGCCATTCTTCGAGTTCGTTGTAGAACCGGCTGTGCGCCTGGCTTGCCTGCAACTCCAGAAAGCCGAGGACAAGTGAGCCGCTGAGGCCAAACAGGGACGAGGCAAATGCGGTGCCCATGCCCTTAAGTGGTGCGGCGAGGCCGGTCTTCAGTTCTTCGAAGATCAGCACGCTGTCAGCAGATTTGGTATCAAGCGCGTTGATGGTGATGCCGACCGAGCGGATTGTATCCAACAGTCCCCAGAAGGTGCCAAGTAGACCGAGAAAGACCAGCAGACCCACAAGATAGCGGCCCGTATCACGCGCTTCATCGAGCCGCGAACCGATACTGTCCATGATCGAGCGCATCGACGTCGTCGAAAGCGACAGCGAGCCCTGCCGGTCGCGCAGCATGGTCGCCATCGGTGCCAACAGGATGGGCCGGTGCGCGATCGCCAAGCCTGGATCCGCGATCCGAAAGGCATTGACCCAGCGAATTTCAGGGTAAAGCCGAAAAACTTGCCAGAACGCGAAAATGATGCCGATCGCAAGCACACCGATGATCAACCCATTGAGCCCGGGGTTGGCTTGGAAAGCGCTCTGGAATTGGGGCAGCAAGATCGCCGCGATAAATCCGACGAGCGCCAGGAACACCAGCATGCGCATGAGGAACACGCCCGGCATCGACAACGAGCGCGCGAGCGGCGTTGCCGTATATTCCGCGCTGCGTTTTCTGTTTCTCGCCATATTATCCGCCTCTGAACCCGCCCCCGCCGACCGATTCGGAAGCATAGTGTTTCAGACTGTCACGTAAACCGGGCATCTTGGTGCCTTTGTGGCCTGCTGCGCACAGATTATATCACGACGAGTATTAGGAGGGATCGGCAGCTTCATGTCAGAGTTTCAGCAACCCCAGTAAACCACGTTGGATCTGCGGGGCACCGCAGACAATGGAGCCGCTATCGAACATGTTGCCGCCGCCCGTCGCGTCGGTGGCAAGGCCGCCGGCTTCGCGCACCATCAGGATGCCGGCTGCCATATCCCAGGCTGCGATGTTGTGCTCCCAATACGCGTCGAACCGGCCGGCAGCCGTCCATGCTAGATCAATCGAGGCCGCTCCCGTGCGCCGCAAGCCGGCAACCTCATTCATGACGCCTTCCATTTCCTTGCGAAAAACGTTCTGTCCCTTTCGACCCCGATGCGGAATGCCGGTGGAAATGACGGCGTCGCCGAGATCCCGCCGCGCCGAGACGCGCAAACGTCGGTCATTAAGGAAGGCACCTTTACCGCGCTCAGCCGTGAAAAGCTCATTCGAGGCCGGATTATAGATAACACCGGCAACAATCTGGCCCTCGCGTTCCAGTCCGATCGAGACGGAAAAAAGTGGAATGCCGTGCAAAAAATTTGTCGTGCCATCAAGTGGATCTACAATCCAGCGATGGGTCTCGTCTGGCCCCTCGACGATGCCGCGCTCTTCCATCAGGAAGCCATATCCTGGCCGCGCCTTGGAGAGTTCGGCAAAAACGATATCCTCGGCTTTATGGTCGGCGGCGGAGACAAAGTCGCCCGGTCCTTTTACGGAAACCTGAAGCTGCTCCACTTCGCCAAAGTCACGCGATAGCGAGCGGCCTGCTTTGCGGGCGGCACCGATCATGACATTCATTAAGGCTGATGCGGGCATCGTCTAATCGCTTGTCGGTTGGAGAGGTGGCGAGCAGAAACTCTGTATCAACTGGCCATAGAGCCCGCAGAGCACATCCGGTCAACGGAATTCCGACGACAGGACCGTTAATGACGCATTCCATCGTGAGCAACTCCGGCGGAACGGCTCTAAGGCTCGGCCGCGACGATGGCATCGCCGACGCGTGAGCCCTCGATGAACTGGTTGGCGGCATCCTGTGCCTGGCGGACGTCGGCAGGCGGCATGCCGGCGATTTTCTTGTCGAGCGCCTTGTCAAATTCCAGCGGTTTGCGGCCCGACGCTTTCGCGATCAGCCGCCACTTGGCGGCTTCCATCATATTTCTGCTGACAAGGCGTCCCTCGGCGTAGACGTGCGCGAGCCGGTTTTGCGCACCGGCGATGCCGAGCCGCGCTGCGGCAATCAAATAGGTGAGAATGTCGGGTTTGTCGCGGTTGAAGCCGCGGCCTTGCAGCAGTTGAACCGCATATTCATATTGCGCGGAGGCCATTCCGGATTGAGCTGCAGCGCGCAGCCAGCGTGTCGCCTGATAGGCATCAGTGTCAATTCCGTGCCCTTTGCGATAGAGCGCCGCAAGGTCGTATTGGGCCGCTGCGAGCCCCTTCTGCGCGGCATATTGAATGTGCATCAGCGCGCGCCGCGGGTTCTCAGGCTTCCCGGTGCCGGCAATGAACAACAGGCCAAGATTGTAGTTGGCTTCGGGGTGACCGGTGCGGGCGGCGCGCTCGAAGAGATCGGCAGCGCCTTTGATGTTTTTCTGAATGCCACGACCGGCAGCGAGCATAACCGCAAAGGCAAACATCGCCTCAGTGTCGCCGAGTTCAGCCCCGCGCCGATAAAGCTGGGCTGCCTTGAGCGTGTCGACCGGTACGCCGAGGCCGCGCTCGTATATGCGTCCCATCAATGTCAGTGCCTGCGGTTGATTGCGTTCCGCGCCGGCCTTTGCAAGGCGCAAAGCGGTTAAATACTGGCCCTGGTCGAACGCTATGTAGGCAGCATCGTCACCGCTCGGTTCCGCCATGATCGGCCCGAGCGTGCTTTTGCTGAGCGGTTTCGTTGCCCCGAGTGGCACGGTCGTGATGGTCGACTTGAGAGCAGGAATGACGGTCGATTTGGTGCGCCGCGGCGCGACCTTGCGTTTGCGGCTCTTTGGCCGCTTGCCGGTGCTCGGCCGTGTCACAGCTGCGGGTTTGGTGCGCAGCGACCAGCCGCTCGTGCTGGTTTCCGCCACGGCGGCGCCCGCCTGCGCAGCCACTGCCACGGCGCAGGTCGTGGTGAGTTTCCAGTGCCAGCCGGTCATCTTGGTCCCCAATGATGCAGATTCGCCCGCCACACCCCAGACATCGCCCCTATACCGGACCGGTTTGTGGTTATTTTGCGTCGGGCTTGGCGATCGGCAGCAAACCGATATCATCAATCAATTGCAAAAGGCCTTGCAAGTGGGCGATCTCACCATTGACCTGTAAGGGACAGCTGAGAAAGTCCGGTGGCCCGGCTTCAATCGCGCGGCGGCAGGTGGCAAGATCACCATCCGTAAACGCAACAACCGGGCTTTCAAAGATCTCGGCCCACCAGGCGATGAACTCGAGACCGCTGGCATCGTCCCTTCCATTGACGACATAGCCAACATAATCGGCGCCGGCCTCGGCAAGCGCCATGGCCATATGCCGCGTCGCACCCGGCATGGCGCCGACAATCGCGTTTGAGCCAAGATACTTGCGGGTGTTGCCATAGAGATCCTCAAGATCGGTGTGCGTGTCGAGATGACAGCCGTCGGCATCGGTCGCGGCGGCTGCCGTCGCGTCGTTGGCAACGATGGCGGCCGTTTCGTGACCCTGTATCAGCTCAACAAGTGTCCGGCACACTTCCTGATCAAGCGGCGCTGGATCAGTCGGTCCGGCATCTTGACTGTGTTGCGCGCCGGGTTGCCAGTTCGCCGGGACAATCAGCACACAGGCAGGCGCAAAGCGGGCAAGCGCGTCCGTCAGCGGCCCGATGGTGTCGCTGTGACAGGGGGCCACGACCATAAGCTTCACGGTGTCGCTCATTGGATGCCTTCCGGCTCTGCAGGCGTTCGGCTGAGTAAAAAAGGCGCGAAGCATGCAGCTCCGCGCCCATTCGTGACGTGACTGCCCGGCGCCTTAGGCGGCCGACTCGAGGCTGCTCTGCCACTCGCCAAGTGCGGCCTTGCCGTTCATCTTGGCACGGTGCGCGAAAGCACGTTGACCAGCCGCGACGTTTTCTGACTTGCCGCCCCAGGCCTTGAGTGCCGCTGCCTGCAGCGCACGACCATAGGAGAACGTCAGCGCCCACGGCAGGCCGCCTGCGGCATTCATCAATGAGAGATGCTCCGTCGCCACCGTATCGCTCTGGCCGCCCGACAGAAATGCGATGCCTGGCACCGCCGATGGAACCGTCGACTTGAGGCATTTTACAGTCTGCTCGGCGACCTGCGCCGCGCTCGCCTGCGTTGGGCATTTCTGGCCGGCGATGACCATGTTTGGCTTCAGGATCATGCCTTCGAGATTGACGCCGGCAAGATAGAGTTCGTTGAACACCTCATTCAGTGTCCACTCGGTCACCGTATAGCACTGCTCAATGGTATGGGTGGAGTGCTCGCCATCCATCAGGACTTCCGGCTCAACGATTGGCACGATGCCATTTTCCTGACAAAGCGCCGCATAGCGTGCAAGTCCGTGCGCATTGGCATGGACGCAGTTCGCACTCGGCATACCGTCTGCGATGGTGATCACTGAACGCCACTTGGCAAAGCGTGCACCCAGTTGATGGTATTCCTTGAGGCGCCCGCGCAGCCCGTCGAGGCCTTCGGTAACCTTCTCGATGCCGTTGCCGCCGACCATATCTTGGGCGCCAGCATCGACCTTGATTCCCGGAACAGCGCCGGCAGCCTTGATCAGTTCAACCAGTGGCGTGCCGTCCTTGGCGTTTTGACGCAAGGTCTCATCAAACAGGATGACACCGGAGATGTGGTCCTTCATCGCGCTTTCGGCGCGGAACAGCATCTCGCGATAGTCGCGGCGATTGTCCTCGGTGGATTCAACGTTAATCGAGTCCAACCTTTTCTTGATCGTGCCGGTGCTCTCATCGGCCGCCAAAATGCCCTGGCCGGGCTGAACCATGGCTTTTGCGATATCTTCGAGCTTGTCGGACATGGATTGAGCGCTCCTTTGGCAGCTATTGGAATGTTACGGCGCCGGATCAGAAAGTCCGCGCGGTTAACAGGTCGGCGACCTGTCAAGCAGAATTGCAAATCTGCCGTGACATAGCGCAGTTGAGCGCATTGCACTAGCAGTTGAAGGGGGCCAGGTGTGAATACTTGCAGCTATCGCTAACGCGATCGGCGCCAACGGCCTGGCAACAGGCGTGCGATTGGGCGGAGCTGTTATTGATTGCCTCGACAGCGCTATAATTCTGCCATCACGGCGTTTATGGTCGTCGGGCGTCCGGTCGTGAACTGTCTCGGTGGGGGAAATTAAGTGAAAAACGTTCTCTATCTTGTGCTTGCCATCGTCTTCTTCGGTTTGGCGTATTACGCCTGGGTCATTGCCAACGAGAACGGCCTGACCGAGTCGGCACCAGCCACGCGCAGCCTGTCGCCGCGGAAAATCGGCCCGCCGCCTTCGGAATTGGTGCAATTCGTCAAACAGTGGCAGCCGGTCCTGACACTGGCTTCATCGCTCGGTGGCATCGTGTCGTTCGTCTTGCAGGTCCGCGTTTGGATGCGCAGCCGCGCCTGACGCAGCAGGCAAAGACTATGAAAAAGGCCGACGCCCGGAGGTGTCCCGAGCGTCGGCTGAATCGTACGCTGACAGCGGCTTTTCGTATGTCGTAAGCCCTGCGGGCTAGAGCAGCTTTGCCATGGCGATCGCCGTGTCACTCATGCGGTTCGAAAAGCCCCATTCGT
>JAGDYV010000119.1:0-33169 GCA_049116495.1 Hyphomicrobiaceae bacterium
TCAGGTGGCGAACAGCAGATGCTGGCCATCGGTCGCGCGCTGATGACCAATCCGCAGCTTCTGATCCTCGATGAGGCAACTGAGGGGCTCGCCCCGCTGATCCGCGAGGAAATTTGGTTATGCCTTGGACGCATCAAGGAGGACGGGTTGTCGATTTTGATCGTCGACAAGAACATTGCCGACCTCGTCAAATTGGCCGATCGCCACTACGTCATTGAGAAAGGCCATATCGTCTGGTCCGGCACCTCGCCTGACCTTCTGGCAAACGTAGATGTCCAGCATCGCTACCTTGGCGTCTAGATCGCTACGCCAATTTGACGGTCGTCCTCTGCTGGTACTCAATTCGGCCAAGCCGGGCGCCGGCCAGTGCTGTCAATGCAGCCATCGGCAACAAGTAGTAGAGCGACCAACTCCAATCCCCGTCACCGATGCTGACGAGATAGGTTGCCAGCGTCGGTCCGATAAACTGTCCGATTGCAACGGACTGCAGCATCAAACCGTTAACCGTTGAAATGTGCGCGGCGCTCGGGGCATGCTGGCGCACACCGGCGAACAGCGCCCCCGGGATCATGCCCCCAAACGTCGAAAAGAACAGCGCTCCAGCGAGACGCATCGCAACCGGCAGCACGTCTGCCATGACGAGGATCGATCCAATCGCCATGGACGTTGCAGCCGCGATGATCAATGTTGACCGCTGCGTGCCACGATCCAGCAACAAGCCGGCAAGAACATTTCCCGCCGCATTGCCGATCATCACGATCGCTGCAATCGCTGTCGCCGATGGCAGGGACCAGTGCGCCTGCTCAACCAGGATCAACGGCACGAACGACGTCAACGCCAGGTACTGCCCTGAGTAACAACCGAACGTCACCCCAAGCATCACCGCCCCCGGTGACATCAAGGTCATGACAATCGCACCCAAAACATCAGAAAGACGCGTCGTCTGCCTGGTTGCATGTCGAACCGGGGTGGGCGCTGCCCAAAGCAGCACGAGGATCATCACAGCGAGCACCACTGAAATCGCAAGCCACAAGCCGCGCCAGCCGATTTGAGAGATGGCCATGCCACCGACGAGAAGAATCAGACCAGCACCGAGCGGCAGATAGGCACCCCAAAGACCCATCGCCGATTGGCGTCGACGTTCATCCGAGAGTTGTATGATCAGTCCAGGCAGCGAGACCGACATCATGAAGAAACCGATGCCCTCCAACGCCCGTGCCACCAGAAGTTCCGCCGGCGAACTCGCCATGCTCCCGGCAACACCAGCCGCAGCGCCAACCAAAAGGCCGCCAAGTGCAGTACGGCGTTGCCCAAAGCTCTCCGCCAGAGCGCCGATCAGCATGCCCGTCACTCCGGCAACGAGCGATAGCATCGACACGAGCAGACCGGCCTCGACCAGCGTCAAATCAAGCTCGTTACGCAACAACGGCAACGCCGCCGGCGCTTTGCCGACCAGAAAGGCGGCGGTAACACCTATCGCAAAGATCCCAAACACCCGCGGCCAGCTGTGCTGTTGCGTTTCGCTCATAACGGCCACTTTCGCATTTATCGCCATTGCGGTTAGGGTAACGCAACGCCGCCGATGTACTCTCGGTTGCACCGAAGCCCTTGCCCGAACCCGTTGCGAGCCAAGGGCGTGCCACAATCTTTCGGAACTCACTATCGAAAGTGAACTGCATGAGAACACAGGTCGCAATCGTTGGTGGAGGCCCATCCGGTCTTCTGCTCGGTCAACTTCTACATCGAATTGGCATCGATAACATTGTGATCGAAAAGCACACGCAGGCCTATGTGCTGCAGCGTATCCGCGCAGGCGTGCTTGAATCGAGGTTCGTCGAATTGCTGCGCGAGGCGGGCGTGTCTGAGCGTTTGGAAATGGTCGGACTGGTTCACGATGGCACAAGCCTCTCGTTCGACAATGAACGGCTTCGGATCGACTTCAAGGCCCATACAGGCGTGCCGGTTATCGTTTACGGCCAGACCGAAGTAACACGTGATCTCTACGAGGCGCGCGCCGCGTGCGGTGCAAAAACCATTTTTGAAGCGGACAATGTCACGATCAACGACGCCGATACCGACTCGCCTTCCGTTACGTTTGATACAGGTGGCGCTTGCCAAACCCTCACGTGCGATTTCATCGCCGGATGTGACGGGTTCCACGGCGTTTCACGAACCACCATTCCGTTGACAGTCCGCAGAGAGTTTGAAAAATCCTACCCCTTTGGGTGGCTTGGCGTGCTCTCGGAAACGCCACCCGTCGACGAAGAGTTGATCTACTCCAACTCTTCCAACGGCTTTGCGCTGTGCTCGATGCGCAATGAAAACCTCAGCCGCTATTACATCCAGTGCGCCACCTCAGATCATCCTGACAACTGGAGCGACAGTGCATTCTGGGACGAACTGAAAAGACGGCTTCCCGAAGACGCCGCCGACCAGTTGATCACGGGACCTTCCGTAGAAAAGTCAATCGCGCCATTGCGTTCATTCGTATCGGAGCCGATGCAATGGGGGCGTCTATTCCTGTGCGGCGACGCAGCTCACATCGTACCGCCAACCGGTGCCAAAGGGCTCAATACCGCCGCCTCCGACGTCAACTATCTCTATCGTGCCCTGCGCCGACACTACGAAGACCACGACGATCATGGGCTCACGACCTATTCGCAGACAGCGCTGGCACGGGTTTGGAAGGCTGAACGGTTCAGCTGGTGGATGACGTCATTGATGCACCGGTTCCCCGATCAATCCGAGTTCGACGGCCGGATTCAAAGAGCCGAGTTCGAGTTTCTGCGCGCCACCCCTTCGGCGCAGGCGGCACTGGCCATCAATTACGTTGGGCTGCCTTATTGACGGCTAGGCCATCCGGCTCAGGGGAACGACGTAGGGACCTTCCGGGATAATTGCGACATCAGGGTCACCGCTTTTTGCAATGCTCTTCGATATCGCATCAGTCAGGTCCGTTATCCGGTCGACGCCGGTGACATCAAAGTCCGCATCCCCAAGGCCTTCTGTATATAATTGAATATCACCCACCCGCATTGGCTTCAACTGCATCTCGGTCTGCCATTCGTCGACATCAGCGAAACTCTTGGCAAGCAAAGTTTCGAGAAACGCGTCCGGTCCAAGCCGAACCAGCTTTTCCTGCGCGGCACGAAAATGATCCGAACCGATGCCTTCCGCGCACTCCGACGCGACAATCAACGTACCGCCAGGTTCCAGAATATCGAGCGGCGTGACCATGCCCTTGACGGTCTGATAATAAGTCTGATCCAGCGGATAGCCAGCCGAGGACGTCACAACCGTCTTGAAACGACGGCCCACCGGGATCTCCGTAAAATCGCGGACAAACGTAACTGCAGCCATATGGCTTTCAATGACTTCGCCGAATGACGCAAAGACGAGCCGGCGCTTGTCATCGATCACCGTGTTCAACGCATACACCTCGCCAAGCATGCGAATAATCTCAAGCTGCTCTTCGTGAAGAGGGTTATCTGTGAGATTGCATTCGCGTGCAGCTGGGTCTTCCATGAAACGCGCTGAATGAAATGTGCGGATCGTCTCGTGATGTGCCACGCCCGGCGCGACAACTTTGCGGCCACCGGAATAGCCAGCCATAAAATGCGGTTCGACGAGTCCCGTTGCGATGCGCAAGTCGGCATCGACGAACCTCTTGTCGAGCTTGACCGGCACGCCGCGCCCCTGCGTCACGCCAAGATCAACATGATCGTCATCGTTCATTGCAAAATGGTTTTCGACCCGTACGTTTTCGAGCACCCACGGATCACCGACCAATTCGGCAAGTTCATCGCCTTCGTTCGGGCGATGCAACCCTGTCGCAACCAGCACCGAAATTCGCTCCTTCGCGATGCCGGCCGATACCATCTGCTCGATCATTGGCCTCAGGAACAGCCCGTTCGGCACCGGTCGCGTGATATCGCAAATTAAAATGCAGGCCGACGATCGACCTTGCGCGAGTTCACGAAGTGGAGCGGAACCAATTGGTTTATCCAGCGCCGACGCAATCTGTTGGTCAGGGGGTTCAGCCACCGGAAACGCCGGCTTTTCGATGAGATGCACCCGCGCGTTATCCGGCACGTTACATGTCATCCCGCTTCGTCCATACAGAAGTTCAACTTTCATGCGGTCTTTCCTGCATTTCACGCCGACGGCCATGCCACGATACACAATATCACTGCTGCGACGCGAACTCTATCAGGCCTGATCAATGTCAAGATTGCCATTGCACCCGGCTGATCGCAAACGTCGAACAATAGTAGATGTCGCGCGCCAGTCCGGGCGTCAGAAACATGCCGTTGGCAACGCGCGAACCCGTACTGACCCGGCTAATGACTTCGCCGGCGCGCATGTCCACGACGATCAGTTGATCGTCACCATCGCGAAAATCGTTAATCACCAGTTCTCCGGTTTCTGGAAACACCACCGGCTGCATCGAAGGCCTGGCATTAATGCGCCAAGCCACTTCCAGCTCATCACCTTGCGTTACAATCCCGGCAAGGCCGCCGTTGATGCTGTCCCAGGCGATGCACATGTTCAATTCGGGCACATGCACGGGCGGGGCAATGATACCACCTCCATCATGTTCAAATGGCGCAATATCGCAAATTGTGCCTTTCGCCAACGACACACGTAACAGACGTTGCCGGCCACGCCACGGCGCGGGACGCCGCCAACTCAACCTGTCGCTCGGCTCATCAAACCGGCCATTCGGATGAACGCCATAGATCGCACGTAGCGAGTCGATATCTCCATTGTCCATCAACCAAAGCGCGCCGTCTGAGAGACAACCATCCCAGGACAGGCCCTGGTCCCCGCCCGCAGATCTGTACGTCGGCGTCCAGGTTTCGTCCACGCTCAAGCTCTCAGGCGCAACACGCAGGCGCCAGACCCGCTCGATGCCAGGAATATAGATGAACTCACCATCCGCCGTTCGATCACTGGCAATGCGTCCCATCGAACCTTCCGGCAACGCGAAAGGTTCACCGATCAATTCCAAACCGTCGGGACTCAAGTGCGTAACTGTCGACGGCCCCTGCCCTTCAAGCCGCAGGTCCTTGGTGACGATACTGCCATCGGAAAGGATAAGCAGGCCATTGTGTGCCTGGTCGACGGGCAACTCGCGTTCCACCACCACCTGACAGTCCGCGTTCAAGCGATGCATGACACTGCCATTGACTTTGATGATGTCGCCGTTGGCATGCGCGGCGATCGCACCGCACCAGACATGATCCCGACACGGCAATTGTGGCGACTCAGCTATAACTTCAAGAGTGTGCGGGTGAAGCCGTTGCAGCCAACCAAATGGCGGCGGTCCGGTAAAGGCCGGCATCGTGCCGCAAAGATAAAGCTCGTCGTCGGCCCGCCGGATCATCATGACATTCCAGCGACCGTTGACCGAGGTCGTCACATCGGCCGTCGCGCCGCGTGCATGGAGACCGCCAGCCGCCGCTTTCTGGCGGCGATTGCCGCCACATTCGACGGGCCACGCCGACGAATAATAGCCCGGCAGATTGGCCGAACGATCAAGAGCTGTCGACATGACATGACCTTTGGAAAGTAACAATCGTCAGCGCGAAAGCGACCCGGCAGGCCCTAAACGACATTGCTGTCGCGGCCTTCCCAGTACGGCGCACGCAGTTCGAACTTTTGAATTTTGCCGGCGCCAGACTTCGGAAGCGGCTCATTTCGCACCTCGATCGTGCGCGGACATTTGAAACCGGCAATGCGTTCGCGGCAATGCGCGATGACTGCGTCGGCATCAACCACAACACCGTCGCGCGGCACAACAATGGCGTGCACGGCCTCAACCCACTTGTCGTCGGGGATACCAATCACGGCACACTCCGCGAGGCCTGGATATTGCATCACAGCATTCTCGACCTCGGCCGAATAAACGTTCTCGCCACCGGTTATGATCATGTCCTTCACGCGGTCAACGATGTAAATGAACCCGTCCTCATCCATGTAGCCCCCGTCGCCGGTGTGGATCCAGCCATCATTCAATGTCTCAGCGGTCTGCTCGGGCTTGTTCCAATAGCCAAGCATGGTGTTGGGGCCGCGCACGCGCACCTCACCGACGGTACCACGAGAAACCTCTTGGCCTCCCGCATCGACGATCTCGACCTCCGTACCAATAACCGGATGACCGACCGATTTGATCTTGGTCGCTTTGGGCCCCTCCAAAACATGATACTCGGAACCGAGCAGCGTCGCGAACGGCGCGAGTTCGGTTTGGCCATAGGCATGGATAAAGCGCGTCTCCGGCATCTTCGCCATTGCTTCGACCAGCACCGCCTGCGGCATGGGCGACGCGCCGTAGACCATCCGCGTCAAGCGGCTTGTATCGACGCCCTCTAGCTCGGGGTTCTGTAGCATCATGCTGATCATGGTCGGCACCAGCAATGAGATCGTCGGCCTGCGCTTCTCGATGGCGCGTACATAGGCGGATGCTTCAAAACTCGGCACGATCGCGTGTGACCCGCCGAAAGTCGTGATCGCAAACAGCATCGCACTACCGGCGATATGAAACAGCGGTGCGGCCTGCAGGTTCCGATCATCGGGTGTCAACGCCGCAACGCCGCCGCCGAAGCTCATGGCACTCGACCAGAGCGCGCGGTGCGGCAGCATGACCCCCTTGGGGAAGCCCGTCGTTCCACCGGTATAAAAAATCCCGGCGACATCCTCCCCGCTCCGAAAGGCATCATCGACAGGCGCCGCGCAGGCAATCAACTCATCGAAACTGAGCAGTCCTGACGGCGCCGGGCCCTCACCAACGTGAATGAGAAACTCAACCGACGGGCACTGCGCTGCAATTTCAGGCGCCAGCGCGGCAAAGGTGTCATCAACCAGAAGGAAACGGGCACCTGAATCGTTTATCGAATAGACATGCTCCGGCACCGCCCAGCGGATGTTCATCGGCACCACTAATCCACCTGCCCAGAACGTGCCGTAGTAGAACATCGCGTAGCGGTCCGAGTTCATCGCCAGCATCGCGACCCGGTCTTCTGACTTTAATCCGAGTTCCCGCAGTGCACCGGCCAGGCGCGCAACGGCGTCTTGAAACTGCGCATGCGTCAGGCTGCGTTCATCGGTGACAAAGGCGACCTCATCAGGCGTGATCTTGGCGGCGCGACGAACGCCCTGAGTCATATACATCGGTGGTCTTTCGCCATCATCTCTGTGGTTGTCGCGGCAGGCCGCTGGCTTACCATATCGGCCGACCAAGCAACGTCAACCTGTCTGACACCGCCTGCAAAACGTCGGCCTACGCGTTCTGCAGCCGCGCAAGCGGCCGGTCGCTGATCGGCCAATGGAATGCCGCCGATATCAGGCCTAGGGCAATCGATACGATCCACATCAAGTCATAGGATCCCGTCGCATCATAGATCCGCCCGCCAAGCCAGGCCCCGGTAAAGCCGCCGAGCTGGTGGCTCATGAAAACGATGCCAAACAAAAACGAGAAGTGCGCCGGGCCGAAAACCTGCGCAACGATGCCACTGGTCAGCGGCACGGTACTGAGCCAGATCAACCCCATGCAAGCGCCGAACAGAATTGCCGAAAAGTCCGTCAACGGCGTCAGCAGCATGGCAGTCATCAGAGCGGCGCGCAGCAGATAGATCAGCGTCAACACGCTTTTCTTGCTGTAGCGATCGCCGAGCGCTCCGAACAGGTAGGCGCCCAGTATATTGAACAGCCCGATCACACCAAAGGCGTATGACGCCGCCGCTGGCGACACCTGATTGTCCGACAGGTAGGCGGGAAAATGCGTGCCAATAAACGTGACGTGGAAGCCGCAAACGAAAAAGCCGGTGGTCAGCAGCAAGTAACTGCGGTGCCGCATCGCCTCGCGCGCTGCCTCGCGGACGGATTGCTGGAACCCACTGCGAGCATCCGCCGGCGGTGCTCGCAACCCTAGTGCAAACAGCGGTACGACAACCATCAGGATCGCCATCGCAACGAGGGTCCAGCGCCAGCCCGACAGATCAACCAGGTGCTGTGCGCCCGGCACGAAGAAAAACATGCCGAGCGAACCCGACGCGATCACCGTGCCAAAGACGATCCCGCGGCGCTCATTCGGAACAACCTTACCGATCGCACCAAGAACAATAACATTGGTCGCACAGCTGAGCCCCAAGCCAACAAGCAGCCCAAGCGAGATGTAAAGATCGAAAGCGCTCGCAGCGACGCTCGTAAGCCACAGGCCGATGGCATAGATCAACGCGCCAATCGTAATCACGCGTACGGCACCATAGCGATCAGCAAGCATGCCCGCGATAGGTTGGAAGGCGCCATAGAGCAGAGCCTGCAGTGCAATCACCAGGCCGAATGTTTCACGCCCAATGCCAAGTTCAAGCGAAACCGGGCGCAGAAAGATGCCGAAGCTAAGCCGCAGGCCATTGCCGATCAACACCACGAGCACGCCGCAAATCAGCATGATCCAGAGGCGACGTGTCATGTTGTCCCTTCACTTGCGTCGGTATGTTGTGCGGCATGGATCCGGCCGAGGATTCTCAATGCGGCGCAGGCCGCGCCATAGCCATTGTCAATGTTGCACACCGTGACGCCGGCCGCACACGAAGCAAGGCTGGCGGCCAGCGCTGTTTCACCTTGACGCGCCGCGCCATAGCCCGTCGACGTTGGCACCGCGATCAGCGGTTGCGCGACGAGGCCGCCAAGCACACTGACCAATGCCGCATCCATACCAGCCACGGCGATAATCACATCATGCCGGCGGATCTCATCGAGGCGATCCATCAATCGCCAAAGGCCTGCAACGCCAACATCGAAAACAATCGTCACCGGTTCATTGTTAAAGGCCAGCGTCCGCATCGCCTCACGCGCCGGCCCCGCGTCGGAGGTCCCTGCCGCGACAATCACAATGCGGGGCTCCGGCTGCGAATCGGCCGCGATATGTCGAAAAAATGCTGTCTGGGAAACCGGGTCGTAGTCGAGGTCGTCGCGCAACCGTGCCGTGATCGCAGCGTTCATATCTGGGTCGAGGCGGGTGAGCAGCAAGGCGGAACCGGCGTCGCTCGCGATCTCCAGAATGCGTTCGATCTGCGATATCGATTTCTGCGCGCAGAACACCGCTTCGCCGAGCCCGATACGCTCGGTCCGCAACAAATCGAGTTTGATTTCCTCGTCCGTCATGAAATGATGCTGCGGTCGCCGACGAAGGCACTGCCGCGCTGATAATTCGCAAAAGCAATCGGCATCGTGGCGAGCCCATCAACGGCATCGCGTAGAGCGCCCATAAGCTCAGTGCGATACGGCCCCTTAATGCGCCCGTGCGTTGCTGGATCCAACTCGATCACGAGACCTATCCGGCGCAGGCGGCAGCGCACTGTTTCCGGCGCGAGTTGCTCACGGCACCAAGCCTCTACCGCGTCGATCATGGCCAGATCAACCGCTCTGATCGCCAACCCCGTCTCGACCCGGCTGGACAAGCAGGGCGACGCCGGCAATGCCGCATATTCGGGCAACTCCAATGCCGCCGCCAACTGCCGCACGTCCTTCTTGGCAAAGCCTGCTTCGACATACGGATGCCGAACATTGTGGTTCCGCGCCGCCTCTAGGCCAGGCCGGTAATCGCCCAAGTCATCACAGTTCGTTCCCGACAAGACAAATCCGTCGGACAGGTCCCCAAGCGTGCGGTAGAGATTCGATTTGCAATAGAAACAGCGGTTGATCGGGTTGGCACGATAGGCAGGATCGGCGAACTCACCTGCGTCGACAACGTCAAGCCGCCAGCCCTCACGAACCGCGAGTTCGTGAATGCGCCCACCGGCATCTCCCGGCACCGCCGGTGACGTACCGTGCACCATTTGCACGCGCTCACGACCGAGTTGCCGATGCGCAAAGCATGCGAGCGTCATCGAATCCACGCCGCCAGATACAGCGATCGTCATGGCATCCATACCTGCCAGAACCTTTGCCAGCCCATCAGCGTTGGCCGTCACCTCCGCCTCCACACCGTCAACCATCGTCTGCTTCATCATCTAACACGGATCGTTCCGCCCGTCGTCGCGCATCTTGCCGGGTCGCATGCGTGGTGATCTTTTCGAGATCCGACATCTCAGCCTTGGCCGTTCGGCCGGAGGGACGCGTGGCCACTTTCACACGAACGCCATCCGACACGTCGAGCGAGCGTTCAAGCGTCGCACGCACCGACGTCGTTCTGCGTACCCCGAGCGTTGTGGTTTCATCATGGATCAAGCCGATTGCGCGATCACTGGCTTCCGGGCGGACAAGGATCTGAACCGCCACCGCCATGCGCCCCTTCTTTCCGAATACCGGCCATTGGCAGACATCGAGCACGTCCGCGTCGGCGCGAACGATTTCAAGCGCGACCGCTAGGTCCTCTGGCGTTTGATCATCTATTTCGCAGCGCAGCACCTCGACTGTGTCGCAGCCCGACGCCCGCCCAGCTTCCTTGCTCCCATAGAGCGTCGCGCGAAGGATGTTGCTGCGCTGCTTAAGCCGCCTCGTGCCGAAGCCCGTGCCGGTCGTGATCAGACGTCGCGGGGTAGCGTCAGCTTCTTGAGCCGGCGACAGATAGCTCAGGATCGCAGCACCCGTCGGCGTGATCCGCTCACCCTCCTCGCCGTCATCGTGCAATTCGTAGCCAAGCAACAACTTCACCGTCGCCGGAGCTGGCACTGGCAGCATGCCATGCACTGACTTGACAAGCCCGCGCCCCCGCGGCAACGAGCCGACCGACCACACACAACCCGGCAATTGTGCGATGATGGCCGACGCAGCGACGATATCGACGATGGAATCCCAAGCGCCGACCTCGTGAAACGCGACATCATCAACGGCAATGCCATGAACGGAAGCCTCGGCCTTGGCCAGCGCAGTAAAAATCCCGATCGCATGATCGCGCTCACGCGGCGATAACGCCGACCTTTCAAGGCGAGATCGAATATCGCGCCAAGGGTGATGCCCGACGTGATCATGTCCATCATGATCAGGCCCATCATGATCAGGCCCATCATGATCAGGAATGTCGTGTCCATGGTGATCATGATCGTGAGCATGGGTGTGCGAACCGGCGTCATGATGCACATGCGGCTCGCCACCGGCAACATGGAACTGTCGTCCGGTCAAAACGCCATCGCTGTAGGCCTCAACCGAAGCACGCACATGGGTTGGCGGCTCGACAGCGTCAATGGCGCGCTGACAGGCCGGCCAAGCCGCCGGCATCGCATCGAGTAGCGCTGCTGCAAACATGTCACCGGCGATGCCGCCAACCGCATCCAAATGCACGGCCGCTATCGTATCTTTGCCCGTCTCGTCGGCCTCACTCACTTGCGCTCCAGCCTATGCGACAAACTCAATGACGCTGTCAAAATGCTCTTCGCGCACGACCACGCGATCGGCTTCGTCGACATAAGGCACACCGGCAGCCTGCGCCACGCCGCGCACCGCACCAAGATCAGCAACGCGTATAACCAAGGCACCAAAAATCGAAGGGCGTTCGGCCATCGATGTTGCGAGATCGCCATAACGCGCCCGATAGGCATCAGGCGCAACAAAGCTGATTTGCGCCCCCGCCAGTGGCACACTCAGTTGGTCCGCTGAACCACTGACATCAGCGCGCAACAACTTTGCCATATTTTCCGCTTCGCCAGCGTGATTGGCGGATGCAACCACGAACTCCGGCATCGCCTGTGCCCCGTTGTCGTGGATCTGCCATTCCGGCCGCCACACCAGTTCAGGCGTGCCATGCTCGCAAAAGTACACTCGGCCACCAGGGAATGCATCGTGGCGCACGTGCACCGTCCTGAAGCAGGCATCCGAGGTGCCTTCTGGCAACGTAACCGGGCGAGAAAACGATTTTGGCGGATCTCCTGCCATGCCAATCGCCTTCAGATGCGCGTACATTTCGTCAACGTCATTTGTCTTGAAAACAAGGCCGTTGATACCAAAAGGTGCGTTTTCGATATCCGGGCGTCCCGACTGAGCCCCCTTGGCATCTTCAGGCAACCCGATCAGCTCCAGGTAGTCCGTGCCGAACATCATGAGGTGATTGATCGAGCCGAGCGTGTGACAACCTCGGTCGGTCAGTTGGAAACCGAGCGCCTTGAACCGTGCCGCTGCGTCATCCATCGCATAGCGGACATTTATGACAGTGTGATCCAGTTGTACGTGGTCGGCCATCGTAATCTTCCTGTGTATGGATCGGCGGGGAACGCACGGCAACTTCAAGGGCCCACTCTATACGGGACGGTCACCTTTCACCGTGACGCGGAAGCCCGAGCGCACATTCGGATAGTAATCCCAGATCGCAAGATGTTGAACACACCGATTGTCCCAGAACGCAACTGAATTGGGCTGCCAGCGAAAACGCACCTGGAAGTCCGGGTTGGCGCAGTGCTCGTGCAACATGGCCAGGATCTTTTCGCTTTCGAGACGCGGCACTCCATTGATTTTCAGTGTAAAGATCGGATTGACGAACAGGCACTTTCGCCCCGTTTCCGGATGCGTTCGCACAATCGGATGATCCGCGCGCGGGTAGACCATAGCCGAGTCATCGGCGACCATATCGGTGTACCGGCCGCGATACTGTTGTTCCCCGTCGTGACGCGCCGTCAAACCTTCGAGATATTCCTTCATGCGATCCGACAGTGCGTCGTAGGCGGCATACATGTTCGAAAACAGCGTGTCGCCGCCGTATTCCGGAAGCGTATGCAAATGCAGGATCGACCCAAGGGGCGGCTCTGCGTCACAAGAGACATCGGAATGCCAACGCTCACCGGCGATATAGGTTGATTTCTCGTCCGCGTGGATCGGCAGGATTTCCGGATGTCCGTCCGGCCCCGGGATCGCTGGATGGATCGCCAATTCACCAAACCGCCGGCCAAACGCTTTGTGGCTCTCGTGATCGATATTCTGATCGCGAAAGAAGATCACACAATGCTGCAGCAGCGCTTGATGGACCTCTTTGAAAACCTGGTCGCTCATCGGCTTCGAGAGATCGACACCTTCAATCTCGGCGCCGACCCGGGCGGTTACCGGTTTCACCCTGATCAATTCATACGACATGCGCCTTCCTTCCCGTGAAGCACCCATCTCAAATTGTACATGTTCGCTCGGAGAGTAGATTTTCAGGCATCTTGCCGTCAACTTCAGATGAGATGAGTGTGTCGCAGGCGTCTCTTTCAAGCTTGGCGCCTGTGCACAATCATTGTCGCGGGCAGGCGGCATCTCCTCCGCGTTCGCGCAGTCACCGCGTGATCAGAAATTCGTTCGTTTGCAGCATCGCACCAGCATGCCCACACAGTCTCTTGACCAGCAACAATCACAACGTCGAACCTGACTACATGCAGGATGCCTTATCGCCGTGAGAAATCCACACTTTTAAACTGCAATTGGTTTGCCCTCATTTTGGGGGGATAAGGCTCTGTAATGCAATATATCCATCTAATTCAATTGTTTAATATTAGAATTTGACATTCAAGGGCCTTATTCTGACCGCCTCATCGCACTTGCAGAAAACAGCAACCCGAAGAAGCAGTTGAGTTCTGCATTAATAACGGGAGATTCTTACATTGGGGGTTTAGAATGACTTTTGATAAATATCGAAAAAGTGCCGCATCGACTTTCATCATAGGCCTTTTGCTGATGGCTGGCTTAGCTGTCTCGGCTTGCCAAAACACCGGCGGCTACGGCAATTGGGGTGGCAGCCCGCCGTCGCAACCAAGCAAAGGCGGCGGAGACTATTAGAGCACTAATGTCCCGGAGTGAGAAATTTTTCCGGCATAGGCTATTGATGGACATAACCTTTGCCGGAACACCTAGACGAGAGCCCGGGCGCCCTAATCAATTCGACCCAGTTGGCCCCGCTCCATCGGGATCGCCATACCGTCTTCCCCCCATATGATGCCGCCTTTGAATATCGCGCTCATTTCCGCAATGATTTTCTCACGCAGACCAGGGTGATCGATTTGCTCAGTCATGTGCGTCAGGACGACGGTGCCAACCCCAGCCTGCTGCGCCACATGCGCTGTGTCGATGTGATTACCGCAAAACCGGCGGTAAGCTTCGTTCGGCTCCGAACCTGAATAATAATGGTTCATGTGCACCAGCACATCGCAGTCTTTTGCCAGCGAAACAATCGTCGGACAAACACCGCCGCTATCACCACTGTAACAGATCGACCCGGCCTCGCTGTCGAAGCGATAAGCAAGGCAGTTTAAATAAGGTTGCGCATGCCAGCCGGATCCAACCGTGACGCGCCATCCGTTGATTTCAAGGCGATCTCCATCAGCAAGCTCGCGCACTTCAGGTGCGGGCGGCAAACGCGGCAGCGCACCACCGCGGGCCGCATAAATATCGAGACTCGCCGAGTGCTTCGTGCGCGCTTCGATATCCGGACCGTAGATCCCGTCAACCCCGATCAGTTGATCTGTGATGCGTGCAATCGGCGGCGGCCCGAATACATTGAGCGGCGCGAGTTTGCCCGCACTTTGATCCCAGCGGGTCATGAGCAGGCGAGGATAGTCCATAAAATGATCGTAGTGCAGATGGCTAAGGAAGCAGTGCGTCACCTCGGTGGCACGACGGCCGAGTTCGAGGAACCGATGATGCGCACCTGGTCCGTGGTCGATCACGATAACATCATCACCGATCTCCAGAAGATATCCCGATGACATACGTTTAAGCGAGGGGCCCGGCGTTCCGGTTCCCAGCAGCGTCAATTTCATGTGTGTCTCCCTGTCGGCTCACCGTCATGTTACGTTGACGCGATCCCGGCCGTCGAGCCAACACGTCCGACTTTTGTCACCAGAGAGCTGATCAACATGCGCGACCCTTCCGAAATGACCGCAACCGAAGCCTCGGCGGCAATTGCGGCAGGCAGTTTGAAACCGTCGGAATTGGTCGAAGCCTGTCTCGCCCGAACCGACGTGTGCGAGGGCGATGTGCGCGCTTGGGCCTATCTTGCTGCCGACAAGGCACGCATGGCCGCAAGATTGATTGACCCGATCACCCCGGCAACACCTCTGCATGGCATACCGTTTGGCATCAAGGACATCATCGAAACGGCCGATATGCCGACAGGTTACGGCTCGCCCATCTATCATAATCATCACCCTGCCCGCGATGCCGCCTGCGTGGCCTTGCTCAGGGAGGCTGGTGGCGTCTGTCTGGGCAAGGCTGTGACCACGGAACTGGCCCATTTTCACCCCGGCAAGACACGCAATCCGCACCGCCTGACGCATACCCCCGGGGGCTCCTCAAGTGGCAGCGCCGCCGCTGTGGCAGCCGGTATGGTACCGTTTGCACTTGGCACCCAGACGACCGGATCGGTTCTGCGACCGGCATCCTATTGCGGTGTCTACGGTTTCAAACCAAGCTTTGGCGATGTCAGCCGCTCAGGCGTTATGGAGTGCGTCGGAAGCTTTGACACGGTCGGCTGGTTCACGCGCAACGTCGACGACATTGAACTCGTACGTCAGGCGTTGCTTCGTGCGCCTGTCCATCCGCTTGAGAACCTATCTCTATCGCAATTGCGTGTCGGGCTTTTCCGCGGTCCCGACTGGAACGAAGCAGAAGGTTACAGCAAGGAGCTGATCGAGGGCGCAGCAGATAAACTGGCAAAAAACGGCGTCAGCCTAGAAGAAGTCGCAACACCGGATGGATTTGATGACATCGCGGCCCAGCACCGAACCATTGCTGGGTACGAGTTTGCCCGCGCCATTACATGGGAGCGCACTCAGCGCGCGCCACTGTTGAGCCCGAAACTGGTTGATGGTCGGTGCGCCGATGGTTTGAGGTCAACGTACGAAGATCATGCCGGCGCCCAGGAGTCGCTGGCTCGACAACGCTACATCTTCGGTCAATTGATGCAGAGCTATGACCTCTTGATCACACCGGTCGCTCCGGGCGAGGCTTGGGAAGGCCTCGGCGCAACCGGCACGCCCGTTTTCAATACCGCTTGGACCGCGCTCCATGTGCCCACAGTCAGCATTCCAGCGTTTAACGGCCCCACCGGACTGCCAGTCGGGCTTCAGCTGGTTGGCAAGTTTCGCCAGGACGCAGCGCTCCTATCAGCGGCAAAAGCGGTCAGCGACGCGCTCGACATCGGGACAGTCCGCGCTGCGCCGGCAGCGGCGTAAGATTAACGCGCGCGCCACGCCTCAAGAACGCGCCCAACCCTCCGGCAAACAGGTCCTCTAATTGAAAATCGAGACGACGGCCATGCTTGGCAGCCAGAGCACGAGAATTGGGAACAGCATGCACAGGACAAGCACGCACCCATCGGTACAAAGGAACGGAAACGACCCGCGCATCACCGTCGTCACAGGCACTTTCGTCGTGCCACTGACCGCAAACAGGTTGAGACCAACCGGCGGGATCACCGCACCCATCTCAATACACAACGCAAACAGCACGCCGAGGTGAATCGGGTCAATTCCCAGCGAGATCGAGACCGGATGAATAATCGGCACGATCAGCACGAGAATGGCGACACCGGTGAGGAACATCGACAGGAACAGCAGAACCACCAGCAGCAACGACAGGAAACCAAGCGGCGACAAGCCCATCCCGGTCACCCACTCCGCAATGTCTTGCGGCCAACCCTGATTGGCGAGAAGAAACTGGAAGATGCCAACGCCACCGAGAAGGAAAAACAGGATCGCTGTCAGGTTCACCGCACGCGACGTCGCCGCCAGCATCTGCGGATAAAAGTCCTTCTTCATCGACAAGAAGCCGTAGATCATCGCGTAGGCACACGCGCCCGCGCCAGCCTCCGTCGGTGTCATCACACCGCCATACAGCCCGCCAAGTACGAATACCGGCATTAGCAAAGCCGGCAACGCCGCAAGGCCTGCTGCTCTGAACTCTGCCCAGTCGAATTTATTCGCCGGCAGCTTGATGATCAGCGCCATCGTCATGACAATGATCGCGTCACTGAACGCCAGCATCAGACCCGGCACAATGCCAGCAAAGAACAGCTTGATAATCGACTCATCCGTTAGCACGCCGTAGAGAATGAGCGTGATACTCGGCGGAATCAGAATCGCAATGCCGCCGCCTGTAGCAATAACGCCGGCCGCCATCCACGTCGGGTAGCCACGTTTGATCATTTCAGGAAAAGCGACGACGCCCATCGCAGCTGCCATCGCGGTGCTCGAACCCGAAATAGCACCAAACATCACTGCCGCAAGAATTGTTGCGTAGGCAAATCCACCCGGCACCCAGCCAATCATCGCGTCGGCAAAGCGAAACAGTTTCAGGATCAGGCCGGTCCGCTCCATCAAGAAGCCGGCGTAGATAAAGAACGGGATCGCCATCAACGTGTACTTGTTCACGAAGCTGAAGAACGACCGGAAAATGGCAGCTTCCGACAACAGTGGGTCGTAAACAATGAAGCCGACCGTGACAGCGATCAGCGCAAACGCAATTGGCGCCCCGAGCGCAAGCAGAAACAGCAGCGCAGGTCCAAGAATACCCATGACTAGATGTCAATCCCTTCTTCGACCGGTGCCCAGGTGAACACCTCCTTGCCCATCAAAGCCCGAACGTCCTGATAGAGCTGGAACAGACATACAATTGCCAGGAGCGCGAAGGAGACCACTAGGACGGCCTGAAACGGCCAAATGTAAATGACCATGCTCTGCGTCTTCCGGCCAAGCGCCATGGAACGCTCAAGCGTCGGGATGCCCCACATTGCTATGGCACTGTAGACGACAAGAGACATCGCGGTGATCACCGTGCGGACGTAGAGAATGGTGCGCTTGAAGCCGCGGTTCTCGAGCGCATCAACAGCCGCGCTCATGCGCAAATGCGAGCGCTTGGCTTGTGTCACGGCGAAATACAGGAACAGCGACCCGACCATGCCGTAAGTCACGGCATCCTGCCCCCAGTCGAAAACCACCCCGAATATATAGCGTCTCGCAACCTCAGAGATTGCAAGCCAGGTTCCCAAAAACATCGCAAGCATGGCACCGTACGCGATCACGCCATCCAGCAGGAAGCGGAACCCGCGATACAGTTTATCCATTATCCAATCCATGTGAATTGGCCCCCGGTTGGCTATAGACGATGAAAAGCCGGCCGGTTTGAAAACAAACCGGCCGGCAAGATTGACGTGATCGATTATTTTTTCTTCTTCACGTACTTCGTGAACATTGGCTCCATTGCTTTGCAATCGGTCTTTTCGAGCCAGTTCGAACCCATTGGGTTCTTGGCAACCGCGGCCTTTGCTTCCTCAGCGAACTTGTCGACCCACTTGTCAGCGGCAGCCGGCGTATTCTTCTTGATCCAATCTGAAGTCGCGTTACCCAGCTTCTTCGCCAGCACCTGGGCCTCTTCAGCCTTCATGATGTAGATGCCAGGCTTTGAAGGGTCCTTCGTGCCGTACTTATCGATCAAGCGCTTGTCATTGCAGAAGTTCGCTTTTTTCGCCCATGGCAGAACGTCATCCACGAGGATCTTCGAGATGATCTTCTGGTGCTCAGGCTTCAGCTTTTTCCACCACTTGTTCGAGCCGGCAATGTAGTAGTAGTCACCGACGATGCCGTTGATGCCCGCGATCGTATAGAACGGTGCCTGCTCCTTCACCTTGTTAAAGCCACCGAGGCTGGTCAACAGACCGTCGATCACCTTGGTTTCCAGCGCCGGCGGCACATCACCGAACGCCATTGTTGTCGGATTCGCACCGAAGGCCCGTAGCATCGCGTTTTCAGCGGGGCCCATCGAACGGATCTTCTTGCCTTTGAAATCATCCGGCGACAGCAGGCGTGAGCCCGATCCAGCACCCATATAGAAGCTCAGGTGCGCCGATCCGAAGATCGTGACATCGTGCACGTCGTTGAAGCGCTTCTGCAACATCTTGAACGTGTCAAAGCTGTCGAGTGAGTTAATGGCCCCGGGCGTTGTCAGCAGCATCGGGCCAACAACAACGTTCGTGAATGGGTCAAGAATCGCCGTTTTGCCAAACTGTCCCCAGGCCATCTCGAGGTTGCCCTCGGTCATTGCTTCGACAGCTTCTGGGTTCTTGTAAAGCGAAGACGACACATAGATGCGGACTTTACTGCCCGGAATCGCCTTTTCGACCTTCTCTTTGAAGATTTCCATCGCGATCCCTGCCGGGTGCGGCGGGCCGACAGTGTCAGAGGCGATACGGATCGTAACACCCTGTGCCATCGCGCTGGTTCCGGCGACGGCGGCCGCCAGGGCCATCGTCCCACTAACCAGGCCAATCTTTCGAGCCAAACCGGCTAATTGCCGTTTGACAGCTTGGTTTGCAATCATTCGTTCGTCACTCCCTTGTTCAAGTCGAGGGCGCCGCTGCTTATTCCGCAGTTGTCGCGCTGCCCCTAACTTAGCCAATAACCATCGGCAATGTAACTCTTTTTATGATCTTACGGACCATATAACACCGTTACCGGCCAGTTCGGTAAAAGCGGCCGGCATCCTCTCTGCCCAGACCAGACGAATGGTCATCACAGTGAGGCTCAGCGAACCTCGCCATCCACATAGAACCAGCGATCGCTTTCTCGGATAAACCGCGACACTTCGTGCAGGACGTGGGACTGGCCCGCGACACGAGATCGAGCGACAAATTCAACGGTCGCCGCGTCTCCATCAGTATGCGCATCGATTATCCGCAGCAACAGCCACTGTTGACCCGGCGTAAAATCAATCCGACCAGGTCGCGTAGACGCATGCCAGGTCCACAACAGATAGTCAGAGTTCTGCTCAACGAATGCCGCATAGCGGGACCGCATCAGCGCCTCGGCAGTTGGCGCGTGGCCCAACCCGCTGTGAAAGGGCCCGCAGCAGGCCTCATAGGTCGTTGTTTCGCTCTTTTTGCGACATGGGCAACGCATCGTCTTAGTCCGATCGCGAACATGGGGAATGCAGGTAGCGTACCGCCAAATGTCGCGAGCGCACGTTCTTTTTAACGGTCAGAAACCGATGCGCGATACAGTCGGCACGGCATGTCCCGACTAATCAATCTCGTAACTCGCAGTAATTTGACAGCCTATTTGCCACAGCCAGCGCCTCATCTTCGAAAAGCTCAAGCGCAAGTTTTTGTGCGAGCATGACATCCCCCTCAACGAGGTGGCCAGTGGGATAGAAACACCAGATGCACACTCGCCGATTTTGCCCGTCAAGCTGATGCACATTCATCTGCCGCCCTTTGGAGACCCGATAAACCCGTTTCGAGCGCCCGCCAACGACATGAAAGTAACCGTGTCGCAAAAACTCGTCCTGTTGATGCGGCGTCAAATTCTCCAAGAGCAGTTTTAGGCCACGATGAAACGGGCTGTTGTTGCCAAACAGAACGCGCGCGAACCGAAGGCGCTGCCGCAAAGACCACGCAACATTATCGTCATTGGACAAAATAATGCCAAACTCGGTATCAGGGTGACGTCCCTGATACCAGCGTTCAACAGTTGCTCTCAACCCAATTAAAATCGCGCCGAAATATCGGCTGCGCACGATATCAACCTCCTTTGAGGTGAGGGATAAACAACGTCCGTTCAGTCTTTTCATCAAATCCTTCGAGCAACTCGCCTTGCTCGCCATTGGCCGCCAAGGCAACCGCTCGATAGCCTTTGCCGGTCAACTGCTCGAACCGCTCCTTTGCCAGCGCGACGGACTTGGCATCGTTGCTGTCGAAATGGCGACGTGTGTCGCCATTTCGATCCATTATGATTTGAAGTCCCATGATTCTACTCCTTTTAAAGCCCTTGAATAATCGCCTCTTCGAGAATATGCATTGCGACAGTGGCGGCATGCATGACGGCGACGAATATGGGCAGGTCAGAACAATTTATTCGGCTTCATCAAATCGGTCCAGAAACAATGTCTATACATCACATTGAAATGATAATTTAAACTCAAGGTGACGAGAAGTCGCCGAATATCAGATAATGTTCTCACATCGAAAACCAAGACAGCCAAATAACATTTCGTAATATCATTCAAAAATACAATTCAGCCCGACGAGCGGATTCGCTATATCATTATCATTGCGCACGACCTGAACGGGAACAGCGTACCACCTGCAAATTTGCTATAGCAAGTAGCAAACAGCGGGCGTGTCTACATATCTTTCACGAGCCGCAAGGCGTCGAAGATTGCTGCGTGTGTGTCACGGCTCGATACGGCATCGCCAATCCGGAACAACTGATACGATCCGTTGACGTTGCGCTTGACCGTTTGCGGCGCGCCGGCGATGAAGGCCTCATAATCCATTTCACCAAGGTTCGACGCACCTGGTTTCAGTGCAAAGTACAGATCATCGAGCGGCAAGGTGCCGTGGTTGACCACGATTTGATCATAAGTCGCCGTGCTGACGTAGCTGCTGTAGTCCGTACCAACCGTGGCGCTTAGCTGATTGTCCATTGCCGCAACCGCTTGCAGCCGGCGCCCGACTGTCATCGTCACGTCTTTGTCCAGTAAAGAGCGCATGTAGGGCACCAGGTTCATACCCATAACTTCAGGCGCCACCATCCGATCTGGCGTCATGAATTCCAGCTTGGCGCCGCTCTCTGCCACAATCTCCGCCACTTGCATGGCCGCGTGGTCACCCGCGTCATCGTAAACAAGAACATTGCTGCCCGGTTTGACGTCACCTGAGATCAAGTCCCAGCTTGAAACGACATATTCATTGCCAGCGTCGAGAAACTCCGTATCCGGCACACCGCCCGTCGCAATGATCACGACCTCGGGGTGCTCAGCAGTCACATCGTCCGCTTCCGCCCACGTGTTGAACTGGAATCGCACACCGTGCTTGTCACACTGTGACATCCGCCAGTCGACAATCGAAAGCATTTCGCGTCGCCGTTCGGATTGCGCAGCCAGACGCAACTGACCACCCGGCTGCGACGCGGCTTCGAAAACAACCACTTCATGTCCGCGCTCGGCCGCGATCCGCGCTGCTTCGGCACCGCCCGGACCAGCACCGACAACCACAATCTTTTTGCGCACGCTTGCCGGCAAGATGGTATGCGGCATCGTCAGCTCACGGCCCGTCGCGGCATTGTGCATGCATAGCGCTTCCCCGCCGCGGTAAATCCGGTCCAGGCAATACGTAGCACCGACGCAGGGGCGGATATCATCTTCGCGCCCTTCGGCGATCTTGCGCACGATATGCGGATCTGCCATGTGCGCGCGCGTCATGCCAACCATATCGAGTTGGCCGGACGCAATCGCGTGCCGGGCGGTCGCGACATCGGGTATTCTCGCCGCATGAAATGTCGGCATCCCCGTCTCTTTGCGCACCTGACCGGCGAAATCGATATGGGGACCGCTCGCCATGCCTTGGATGGGAATAACCTTGGTCATCGACGGATCCGAATGGACGGTGCCGCGAATGACGTTCAGAAAATCAACAAGCCTGCTGTCACGCAGGCGTCGCGCTATCTCCAGGCCTTCGGTTTCGTCAATGCCACCCGGCATGCCCTCATCGGCCGTGAAGCGCAGCCCGACAATGAAATCCGGCCCGACGCGATCACGGATCGCCTGCAGCACCTCTATGGAAAACCGCATTCGGTTTTCAAGGTCACCATTGTAGGGTGGATCGAGCGTATTGGTCAGCGGTGACCAGAATTGATCGAGCAGATGACCGTAGGCCTCAAGTTCGATGCCATCCATGCCGCCAGCCTGCATGCGTTCAGCCGCATCAGCATATTCCTTGATGATCCGCGCAATGTCCCAGTCTTCGATTTTTTTCGGAAACGCACGATGTGCCGGTTCGTTGATATGTGAGGACGAGACCGATGGCAGCCAATCGCCGTAACTCCAGGCCGTACGCCGACCAAGATGTGTCAACTGAATCATCACCGCGCAGCCGTGTTCGTGGCAGGCATCGGTCAACTCGCGAATCCATGGGACCACCTCATCCTTGTAGGCAAGGATATTATTGAACGATGGCGGACTATCCTTCGAGACCACCGCAGACCCGGCAGTCATC
Organism: Hyphomicrobiaceae bacterium; assembly: GCA_049116495.1. GTDB lineage: Bacteria > Pseudomonadota > Alphaproteobacteria > Rhizobiales > Hyphomicrobiaceae > CAJQQK01. The sequence goes on from JAGDYV010000119.1 coordinate 22,952, forward strand.
GCCAGCGCCACGCCAGCCTTGGCCCGCTCCTCATGATAGGCGCGATAGCGGGCTGTTGGCAGCCCGTCCTCGGGATAGGCTGGCTCATGTGCCGACGTCAAAATCCGGTTCTTCAACGTCAAGTGCTTCAGCTGATAGGGCTGCAGAAGCGGGTCGGTCGACATGATAGATTTCCTCGATGGTCCAAGCGCTCGTGTCGGAACGGCGTAGCGATGAAACCACACTCGCCCGTCACCCACCACCCCGCCACGATACCGGAGAAGACATCGCAGACTTTGTCCTCAGACGTCGAAGAAGACAGTCTCTTGGTCGCCTTGCATGTGGATGTCGAACTGGTAAACAACGGGGCCGGATCCTTGCGTACGCTTTGCGATAAGGGTCTGCCGCCGGTCAATTGGAACTTGCGCAAGCACGGGGTCATCGTCATGCACCGCGGCGTCATCAGAAAAATAGACGCGCGTGAAGACGTGATTAAGCAGCCCTCGGGCAAACACGCAGACATTCAGGTGCGGTGCCTCACCGGTCGCAACTGAAGCCGGCTTTATGCTGTCAAACGTAAAGCGATGTTCCGGGTCGGTCCCCGTGCCGCAACGACCGAAGCCAACAAACGTCGAATTGGAACCGCGCTCATCGGCAGGATGCGCATATCGTCCTTGGCCGTCCGCCTGCCAGATCTCCACCATGGCATCCGACATTGGTGCACCGGCACCATCCAGAACACGTCCGATCAGCCGAATACGCTCGCCGTCCACATCCGAACCGGCTGCAAGCAGGTCACTGCCTGCGATCTGCTTCAGCGGATGACCATATTGCTCCGACGTCAACCCGAATGAAAAAAACGGCCCTATTGTCTGCGACGGTGTTTGCTTGAGCGCCATATGTCAACCCTCCATACGCGTTGCATCGCGCCCACGCAGGACAATGTCGAACCAATAGCCAAGTGCGAACCCCTCCCGTGTCACGTCCAGCGAAAATTCGGCGACCAATAGATTGCGCGCAGCAGCCGGAGTGCCGAGATAAATCGGATCCAAGTTTAGTAGCGGATCTCCGGGAAAGTACATCTGCGTGATCAGACGGGTTGCGAAACTCGGCCCAAACAGTGAGTAGTGGATGTGCTGCGGCCGCCAGCCATTGGCATGGTTGCCCCACGGATACGCGCCAGGTTTGATGGTCACGAACTCATAGCGGCCCTGGTCATCGGTAACGCAACGCCCGCCGCCAACGAAATTCCTGTCAATTGGCGCGTTGTGATTATCGACTGTATCGATATAGCGGCCTGCGGCATTCGCTTGCCAGATTTCAATCAGTGTATTCGGCTGTGGCCGTCCGTCTTCGTCAAGCACGCGCCCCGCTACGATGATGCGTTCACCAAGCGGCTCGCCATCCGTGACACCGTTTCGCGCGAGGTCCGCATCCAGGTCTTGCACGGCATCATGTCCGTAAACCGGCCCGGTAACTTCCGACAACGAGGCACGCAGTGGAATCAACGGTTTCGTTGGCGCGCGCAAAACGGTCGATTTATACCCATCGGACAGATACGGGGGATGCGATTGCCAGTCGCGCGGTTTCAGTGAAGACGTCATTGCTTTGTCCTGTTGGTCATTTCGGCGCGAAGGCTACGAAACGTCGTGTCACACAGCGCCGCATATCATTTGAGTTGACGTCAGGTTTGCTCAATCTCTGAGACACGTCAATGCGACCTCATCGGGCGATTGCCACTTAATGCCCTCAGGCCTGTTCTTTTAATCGCCGTTGATGGTATCAACGCAGGCCAACGACCGAAGCACCGCATGCCGTGCTCATCCATGCACCCTTTTCGCAAACAAGGAACTCTTATGAGCCAGCCAATCTTGATCTTGAACGGCCCCAATCTCAATCGGCTGGGCACGCGCCAACCGGAGATCTATGGCTCAACAAGCTTGAAAGACGTCGAGAATATGTGCGCGAAGCGGGCCGCAGCGCGTGGACACACCATTGCCTTTCACCAGTCCAACCGTGAATACGAGATTATTGATTGGATTCACGATGGCATCGACAACGCAGCTGGCATCATCATCAACCCTGCCGCATTCACGCATACATCCGTGGCAATCCTCGACGCGCTCAACATGTTCGAGAAGCCAATCATCGAACTGCACATCTCCAACCCGCATAAGCGCGAAGCGTTCCGGCATGTATCATTCGTCACGCATGCTGCGACTGGCATGATCTGCGGTTTAGGTGTGAACGGGTATCCGCTGGCCGTCGATGCCATCGCGGATATGCTGGCAGCACAGTCGGATAAATCCTAGGACATCACGACTGAGACCTGAGCTAAAAATTGACGGCGGCTTCCGAAAAGTCGCCAGCCCCTGCGCAAACATCCATCATAGGCAAGAAGCCATGTCTGACACACAGCGCGCCGCCTGCGTCATCGGTTACCCGGCAAAACATTCACGCTCACCCAAATTGCACGGCTACTGGATCAAGAAATACGGAATCGATGCAGATTACCGTGCTGAGGAAATCTCGCCCGACCACATCGAAGCATTTCTGAGCGATCTTGCCGGGCAAGGCTATGTCGGTGCCAACGTAACGATGCCGCACAAGGACATCGCGCTTGCAAAGTCTGAACCCGATGCCCGCGCCCAAGCGGTCGGCGCCGCCAATACACTTTGGCTCGAGAATGGCAGGTTGCGCGCCACCAATACGGATATTGAAGGGTTCATCGGTGCACTCGATGCCGCCGCACCTGATTGGGACAAACGCACGGGTAAAGCCGTTGTGCTCGGCGCCGGTGGCGCAGGCCGCGCAGTCATTTACGGCCTCATCGAACGCGGCATCAAGACAATCCATGTCGTCAACCGAACACTGGCGAAAGCCGAAGCTCTGCGCTCGCAATTTGGAGAGGCGATCCATCCTGCTCAATGGTCCGATTTGCCGACCGTTCTTGACGGCGCAGATTTGCTGACCAATGCCACGTCTTTGGGCATGCACAATCAGGCGCCGCTGGAAGTAGATATCACCGGCATCACACAAACAGCCGTCGTCTCCGACATCGTCTACGTGCCACTGAAAACACCGCTGCTCGCGGCCGCAGAGGCACAGGGGCTGGCAACCTCCAACGGGCTCGATATGCTCCTTAATCAGGCTGTGCGCGGGTTCGAGCTCTGGTTCGGAGTCCGCCCTGAAGTGACGCAGGAGCTTTACGAACTTCTCGCCGCCGATATCGAGCGGGAAGGCTGAGCCCGCCGAAGCCTGCCCCGACAAAGTCAATCGAGTACGGCCTCAAACTTTCCGATAGTCGCCCGCGACGAGCACGCGTCGCAATATCTTGCCGACAGGAGACTTCGGAATAGCCTCGACAAAAATGTACGCACGGGGGCGCTTGAAATTGGCCAGGTCCGATTGCCGGCACCAGGCATCCAGCTCGGCTTCGGTCACATCTGCGCTGCGCCGTATAAACGCCGTCACCTGCTGGCCCCAGCGCTCGTTCGCCAGTCCGACGACGGCGTTCTCGGCCACCGCCGGGTGCAGTGATAGGACCGACTCGATCTCCGCCGGCAGCACGTTCTCGCCGCCGGTAATGATCATATCATCGACTCGGCCGGTGACGAACAGGTCTCCATCCGCATCAAAGTATCCGATGTCACCTGTGAGATACCAGCCGTGCCGCAACGACTTGGCGTCAGCATCCGGCCGCTGCCAGTAGCCTGCGAAAGCTTCATCGCCATCCAGCGCAGCGATGATTTGCCCTTCATCACCAGCAACCACAACGTTGTCCGGATCATCGGAACCGATCGCAATCACACGCACCTGCGTATTGATCCCTGCCTTGCCGGCGCTGCCCGGTTTCGCAACTGCATCCTGCTCGACGGTAAAGGTGTAGATTTCCGAGGAGCCGTAGTGATTGACGAACAAATCCGGCGCGAAGGCAGCGTCGAGACGCTGCAGCAGCCCATCCGTCATGGCAGCCCCGGCAAATCCGAGTTTGGTCACCGACGATATGTCGGTTTCGGCAAACGCGTCGTGTGCAAGCAGGTCGTGATAGAGCGTCGGTACAAGATAGAGGTTTGTCACGCGCTCACCCGCAATCAACGCGAGCGCACGCCCGGCATCGAATTGCGGCAGGCAAACGAACGTACCGTTGATCACCGCCATCGCCAGCAGTGAACGCACGCCCATCGTATGATAGAGCGGCATAACACCGAGCGTCACTTCACCGGCGCGGTAGGTGTTCTGCGCGACATGCGCAATCGCGGCGGCCCGTTCCGCCCGATGCCGTCGCGGCACCCCCTTGCCCTGCCCCGTCGTGCCGGACGTATAGAGCATCAACGAATAGTCATCGACAGAGGCACGCGGCACGTCGGTTGCCGATGGCGCGCTCAGCAATTCATCGAAGTCGATTGTACCGGCACCGCGAGCCCCGACGGCAATTCGAGGCAGGACGTCTGCCACGGCAGCCCCGTTCACGGCCTCTGCCGACACCGATTCAAACACCACCGCTTTGGCATTTGCATTCGCTGCGAAAAACTCGACTTCCTGCGCCGTTGCCCGCCAGTTGATCGGCGTCGCGATGATCCCTGCCAGTTGCGTCGCCCAATGCAACATGGCGCATTCGGCACGGTTCTGCAGCACGATCAACAGCCGGTCGCCATGCTGGATTCCAAGGCGATCAAGGCCCGCTACAATACGTTGCGCTAGATCAAGCAGTTGTGCGTAGGTCAGGCGCAGATCGCCATCGACCAATGCCAACGCCTGCGGATTGCGGGTCGCTGCCGCAATCAATGTCCGGCCAAGATCGAACACGCGACTATGCCTCCCCAGTCGGCTTTGATCCGTCGCGCAACAGCTCGGCCGCCTCAAGCGCGGCCGCTAGGATCGGCGTGTATCCTGTGCAACGACAAATGTGCCCAGAGAGCAGCGCGCGTAAGTCAGGCTCACTCGCCCCCGGATGCCTCTCAAGATAGGCATCGAGTGACATTAAGATACCGGCCGTGCAGAATCCGCATTGCAACGCATGATGGCGCCGAAAACAGCTTTGCAGGATGCCCAGCCGGCCGTCCCTTTCGCCTAGTCCCTCAACCGTTTCCACATGGCGTCCTTCAGCCTGTACAGCCAATGTCAAACAGGCACGCGCGGGATCACCATCAAGCTGGATCGTGCAGGCCCCGCAGACGCCATGCTCGCAGCCGACATGAGTACCGGTCGCACCCAACTCGTGGCGTAGAAAGTCGCTCAGCAGCATGCGCGGCTCAGCATAGCCGGAGCGCGGCTGACCGTTGAGCGTCAGCGCAATTTTGTGACGCTGTCCTTTCGTCAGGATCGACATGCCACGGCCTCCTTGATCGTTTTCTGGCCAAGCATACGAACGAGATGCCGCCGATACGCCGCCGTTGCGTGCAGATCATCCTGGAATTCAAACGACCAGGCGAGTGCATTCAGCGCCGCTTTGAGCGCTTCGCCTTCGAGCAGAGGCAATCGCTTTGTGATCGGATAATCGGCACCTCCACCGAATGCAATCGAAACGCCATCCGCATCCGCTATGGCGCCAGCTGCAACGATTGCGAAATCGCCATGCCGGATTGCCATCTCTTGAAAGGCAACGCCCGTCGCTTCCGGGAGAACGGGCAAACGAACCTCTTCGATCACCTCATCATCACGCCGTATCGTTTGCAAGGCGCCCAGAAAGAAATCGCCGGCCGTCATCACTCGGCTCTTACGCCGACTGCGTAGCACAACCTGCCCACCGAGCAGCACCAGGCACAACGGCAGCTCACTCGATGGATCGGCATGCGCAATCGATCCACACACCGTACCGCGGCTGCGCGTCTGAACATGACCGACCCACGGCAGCGCCTTGGCAATCAGCGGCAGCTTTTGATGAAGGCCGGGCCAACGCTCCAATGTGACCTGCCGCGTCGCACAGCCAACCGCGATGTGGTCACCCGCTTCGCGGATATAGTCCATACTTTGCAAGGCACTGATGTCGATCAGAATCTTTGGCGTCGCAACGCGCATGTTGAGCATCGCCATCATGGACTGGCCGCCGGCCAGAATCCGGGCCTCCGGACCATGTCGAGCAAGCAAGTCCAGGACTTCCTGCATATCGCCCGGTCGGCAATAGTCGAACGGGGCTGGTTTCAAGGTCGGCCTCCCGTCAAAAGTGATCGAAACCGTTCCCATACCCGACGCAGTTTCGCACCCAGCCCGCTTGCCCGTTCACGGCCATCAACCATCTGTGGATCGACGCGCGCAGCAAGCCGTCTGAAAAACTCGTTGATCAACACTTTGGCCGCACCACCAATCATGCGCCCGCCAATCGCCGCCGCCTTGCCCGACAGGTCGACCCCATATCGATAGCGGATACTCGTCCCATTGCCTTCCGCGATCAGCGAGACAAGCGCCTCACCATTGCTCGCCCCAAGCGGACCATCCGCGCGCCCTAACAGGCGCAACGACGTCGGTGAAACAACATCCACCATATGCACGTCAGCATCGAATATCCCCTTGACGACCCCGACACCGAGCACGGCCTTCCCTTTGAAATGGCACGGCTCAACTTCTTCGATAGATTGACAGCCCGGCACGATTGCCTGGATCGCCTGGACATCAAAAAACGAAGGCCAAATCAAATCCGGCGCGACACCGACACGCGCCTCGCCCTCCCCTGTCACCGCATAATCGCTGCGCCTCAGAGGTGGCAATCCCACCATGGCAGAGGCCGATTCCGGTTTTGCTGGTTCGTCTTGACCAATCAACGCATGCACGCGCGACGGTGTCAGCGGCAACACAATGTCTTCCCGCCCAAGCGCATCGGCAACCGCATTGGCGATACACACCGGCGTCGACATGCAATTGCCTTCACCGATCCCCTTGGCACCAAGTGGCGTGACCGGCGATGGCGTCTGCAAATGCAGGATGGTGATATCCGGAACTTCAGCGGCGGTCGGCACGGTATAGTCGGCAAACGTGCCAGATTGAAAACTGCCGTCCGCACCGTAACTGAAATGTTCATACAGCGTCGCGCCAAGCGCATTGGCAAAGCCGCCCCGCACCTGCCCATCCGCCATCGCCGGGTGCAGCAAAGTGCCCGCATCGTGCACGGTCGTATAGTCATCAATTCGGACGCGCCCGCTATCGCGATCAATCTCAACGCCGCATATATCAAACACGAAACCATGCGCCGCGCTGGAATTGATCTCATCGGCCGCGTTCGGCGGCGTCAGGACTTCCGGAGACCAGAACACGGTTTCTCGAATGACCGGCTCCATACCCTGTGGCAGCGTCGCCTGCGCCCAATGCGACGTTCCACCGAGCCGCCGAAAAGGCAGCGGTTTCGCTTCACTGCCGCCAACGCCGATCGTCCCGTTCCCGAACGTCACACCATCCGCTTCGCAGCCGAAATGCACCGCTGCAATTTCCGACAGGCGTTGACGCAACCGATCCGTCGCCATCTTCGCGGCACCGGTCACGGCACCAGAAAAGCGGCTGGAATAATTGCCACTCGCAACCGACCAGGCATCACGCCCTGTATCAAGGTCCGTATTCACCGAGATCACGTCAGGCGTCAGCCCGAGGCCATCAGCCACGACCTGCGCAATCACGGTTTCATGGCCTTGGCCCTGCGGCACCGATGAGATGTGCACGGAAACGCTTCCCAGCGCATCGACACCAACGGTTGCAGTTGCCACCGCACCGCCCTTGGGACCAGCTCTGGCGCGCTCATCGGGCGTCAGGACGGTCGTGATGTAGCCCATGTTGGAAATCGACGGCTCGACGATCGCGGCGATGCCGATCCCGTAGAGCCCACCAGCTGCACGCACCTCTTTCTGGCGCTGCTGCAGCCGTTCAAGCCGGCCGTCAGCCTCGGCAATTCGCACGGCGGCTTGATAATCTCCGCTATCGTACAATCCCCCGGATGCCGTACGATAAGGAAACGCATCAGCTCCGATCAGATTCGTCTTGACGATCTCCAGCGGCTCTCGCCCCAGTTGACAGGCAATCTTATGAACCAGGCGCTCCAATGCAAAGTAGACCTGCGGCCCGCCAAACCCGCGCACCAGTCCGCTTGGCGTTTTATTCGTCAACACGTTGCGGTTGCGGATCGCGACATGACGGATGTCATAGGCGCCGGTCATGTTCCCGTGCATGCGGTAAATCGTGGCCGGCTCGGGTGCGCGCAGATAGGCGCCGCAATCATCGATCTGGTCCCAATCGAGGGCGGTAATGCGGCCATCCGCTGCGACCGCTGCCTTCAACGTCGTGACCCGGTTGGTTGCCGATGTCCCCGCCATCAGGTGTTCCAGGCGGTCTTCGATCCACTTCACCGGCCGTCCAACGATCCGCGACGCGACACAGCATGCAACGATATACGGAAACACGCTTTGCTTGGTGCCGAAGCTGCCACCGCTTGCCGGCGGTGATTTCAGCCGCAACCGATTGGCCGGCACCTGCAGCGCCAGCGCCATCACAGGATGCAACGCAAACGGCCCCTGGAAATTCGACGTAACCTCATAGCTTTCCGTGCCGCCATGGTATTCGGCGATCAGTCCATTACATTCGATCGGCGTCACCGAATTGCGCGGATAGGTAATGTCGATCGCGATCGTATGAGACGCGGCAGCAAATGCACTTTCGGGATCGCCGTAGCGGAAACTGCGATCCGCGACCACATTGGTGCCGACATCTGGATGCAACAGCGGCGCATCGTCCGCCATCGCCGCGCTCGGATCGACCACGACGACCAACGGTTCATAGGTCACATCAACCAGCACCGCGCCATCTTCAGCGGTATAAGGCGTATCGCCAAGGACGATCGCGACCGGTTCGCCCTGATATCGCACCCGCTCCAGCGCCACCGAGCGGTGCTCCATCGGCGCCTTGACGCCAACCGTGAACGGCCGCGACTGCGCCGCGATGTCCGCACCGGTGATCACGGCATGCACACCGTCGCATGCAAGGGCCTCACGGATATGAATGTCGGAAATCCGCGCATGCGCATGCGGTGAACGCACGAAGGCGGCATACAGCGTGCCAGGCGCCACGCCGAGATCGTCCGTGAACCGTGCCGACCCGGCCAGCAGGGCAGCATCTTCATGGCGCTCAATAGAACGGCCGATCCAGGGTTTTTGGGCAGGTTCAGCAGACATGGAGCCTTGGCGACCAACATTGCGGGAAGACCATCATCGCAGCACCGCCATCGAATGCAACTGGTCCAAGGTCGCCATCCGAACGCCGATCGATGGCGCCAACTCGCCCGGGGACCCGGCATCGCAAACATCACGGCTCGAATTGTCGCCGCCAAGGCAAGCGCGTACACTTCATTCCACCGGCGAAAAACATAGAGGACAGCAACGGTGAAGCGTTACGGTCTTGGCATCGATATTGGCGGCACGTTCACCGACATTGTCGTTTACGACACCCAATCCGGCTCCCAGTTCAGCCGCAAGGAATTGACCACACACGACGATCCTTCGCGCGGCGTCATGGCAGGCATTGACGGTCTGCTGTCCGAAAGTGTCGTCACGGCAAACGAGATCGGCCGTGTTGTGCATGCCACGACACTCTTCACGAATGCGCTGATCGAACGCAAAGGGGCCACAACCGGCCTGCTCACCACGGCGGGCTTCCGCGACACGCTGGAGATCGGGCGCGAGCGAAAATACGAACTCTACGACATCAAGATCGTCAAGCCGGCCGCCCTGGTGCCGCGCCATTTGCGCAAGGAGGTCGGCGAACGGCTCAACCCGGATGGCAGCGTCCACACCGCACTCGACGAAGCCACGGTTCTTGCGGCGACCGAGCAACTCGTCGCGAACGGCGTGCAGTCGCTGGCCATCACCTTCCTGCATTCCTACGCCAATCCGGCGCACGAGCGTCGCGCCTTGGAGGTCATCCAGAGCACCTTCCCCAACCTGTCGCTCAGCGCCTCCGTCGATGTCGCACCTGAAATTCGTGAATACGAGCGCTCCTCGACTACCGCCTGTAACGCCTATATCAAGCCGCTCGCCGAGCGCTACCTGTCGACATTGGCCGAGCGCATCGCAGCACGCGATATCGATGCGCCACTTCTGATGATGCTCTCGAACGGTGGCCTGACCAACGTCGGCGAGGCCAAGCGTTCGCCCGTGCAATTGCTCGAATCTGGCCCCGCTGCCGGCGCGCTCGTCGCAGCCCACTTCGGCGCCAAGGACGGCGGCGACCATGTCCTCGCGTTCGACATGGGCGGCACCACGG
>JAGDYV010000120.1:0-10292 GCA_049116495.1 Hyphomicrobiaceae bacterium
CGAAATGGATCATGCCCAAAGGGCGGGTCTTTGCAAGCGAACGCAATACCGGCAGTGAGACGAGATGGTCGCCGCCAGCCGTAATTGGCCGGATGGCGCGCTCGACCAGCTTGTCGTAAAACGCCGTGACACGGGCAAGCGTATCCTGCACGTCAACGGGATTGGGGCTGACGTCCCCCATATCCGCACAATTGGCAATCTCGAACGGACTGAAGTCATGAACCGGATGAATCATACGGATCATAGTTGACGCGTCACGTAGAGCGCGAGGTCCGTGTCGGGCGCCCGGTCGATTGGTGGTGCCGCCGTCCCATGGAACTCCGACGAAGCCTACGTCGACCTGCGCGACATCGTCGTGTTCCAGAGTAATATGCGGCAAACGCATAAATGTTGGTACGCCGGCAAAGCGCGGGAGTTCCCGAGAAGAAACAGGTAGAAAGGAATGCGGCATAGGTTCCGTCCGGTCTATTTGATCGCGGTCCACTGAAAGTTATGGCGCGCGTTCATTGTTGGTCATCAAGTGCGGCCGCGTTTACATGATGTGGGCGTAGCGTCCCATCATAACCTTTGAGATGCTATCCTCTACGAGCTAAGAAGTCGGATAGCTGCTTCGATGCGAATGCGTCGTGCGAATAAAAGATGCCATGTTTGCTATGCGGGATGATACTGAGTTCAGCGTCCGGTACGTGTCTCAATATTTCAACACCGATTTCAGGCGTCACGAACGGGCTGTGATCAGGTAGGATCATGAGCAATGGACATCTTATTCCAGCAAGATCATCCGTGAGGTCCGTCGCAAGCAGTATGTCCCCTTTCCGGAGCAGTGCTTCGGCAATCGCCTCATCTTGGCGTGCTCGGAACCATTCGGTTTTAGCTGAGCTCATCGTGCCTGAAATAAATCGATGCTGCATCATTTCGCCCGACCACCAGGCGACACCCTTGGCGGTCACATTTGCGCGCCAGTTCTTGACTTGCTCGATTTGATAGCCGCGATGTGCCGTCGATAGTGTTGTTGCCGTTTTTATGCGAGATAGACCGCGCGAGACGAGGTTCAGGACTGCCGTTCCGCCAGCAGATTCGCCTACAACATGGAAATTGTCGACACCGGCATGGTCTGCCACCGCGAGGATATCGTCGGAAAGTCCATCTAGGCTCCAGTCGGCATAGTTTGTAATTCCCGCAGAGTTGCCGCAGCCTCGGGTACCGATAAGTATCAATCGATAACGATTCACCAAGGCCGGTAGCCAACCCAACCACATGTCATGCCGAGCGCCGACGCCGTGTAAGAACACAATGGTCTCAGGTTCCTGGTGCCAGGGAGCGACCTGATCGATGACTTCATAGAACAATCGACCTTCGGAGAGTTCGACAAACACCGTTATTCTCCAGTTGTCCAGCGTCAGAACATCGCTGGGAATACGCGATCAGGCGGAGCGTGTCCGTCGAGGAACGTCTTGATGTTGATGATGACCTTTTCGCCCATATCAATTCGGCCTTCGATGGTCGCGGATCCCATATGAGGGAGCGCGACTACGCGACCGGATGACAACAGTCTTTCATTCACTGCCGGTTCATGTTCGAAAACGTCAAGGCCCGCGCCTGCGATAGCCTCTGTCTGAATGAGGCGGGAGAGTTCGTTTTCGTCGATGACCTCGCCTCGCGCTGTATTGACGATGTACGCCGTAGGCTTAAGCAGTTTCAGACGTCGTGCTGAGAGCAGATGATACGTCGCCGGTGTGTGCGGGCAGTTCACGGAAATTATGTCCATCCGAGCCAGCATTTGATCGAGGCTGTCCCAATAGGTCGCATTGAGTTCTTGCTCAATCTCCTCGGGCAGGCGGCGACGGTTGTGGTAGTGAATTTGAAGTCCGAAAGCCTGTGCGCGGCGCGCGACCGCCGTGCCAATACGACCCATGCCGATTATGCCGAGACGCTTGCCGTAGATGCGGTGACCCAGCATCCAAGTCGGCGACCAGCCGCTCCAGTCCTGAGCACTATCCTTTAGATAGGCCGTACCTTCTGCGAGGCGCCGCGGCACGGCGAGGATCAGCGCCATTGTCATGTCGGCAGTATCTTCCGTCAGAACGCCCGGCGTATTGGTCACGATAATTGATCGATTCCGGGCGGTATCCAGGTCAATATTGTCGACGCCGGTGCCAAAATTGGCAATCAACTTGAGCTGAGGGCCGGCTTGCGACAGGACGGCGCGATCAATTCGATCAGTCACCGTCGGCACTAAGACATCGGCAGTCTTAACTGCTTCGATGAGATCGGCTTGTGACATCGGTTTGTCGTGAACGTTGAGGCGAGCGTCAAACAATTCACGCATTCGCGTTTCAACAACGTCCGGAAGCCGGCGTGTGACGATAACCAGCGGTTTGGAGGGCGAGGTCGGCATGAGGTCTCTTTGCGAAGCTGATAAATCTCTTTTAAAAACTAGCCCTTACAAACTCTCGCCGATTTGGCAAGAAGCTCCAGGACTGGGGCGGCGGCGGAACACCAACTGTGGCGTGCATAACAGATGGATCCGCGCTTTACAAAGCATGCCGCATCGATGACGTATAGTGAATCTGAACGACTTTGTTGATGTGGTTTCAAACGATCTGGCGCGTTGATTTTGGGAGAACTTCGTCAGTGAGCAATCTGGGGAGCGTTCAAACGCGTGAGCTGCATGGTGTTTGGCCAATTCTTGTTCGGGTGCTGGCAGTGTCCTTAGCTGTGACGGCCACCGGTGCATTGGGGTTTTTCGATGGGCGGGGCGGGGCTTTGGCAGCGAATTCTGGCTTGCCGAAGTTCTTTTCATTGAAGTCCAATCCCGTGAATTTGCGCAAGGGACCCGGCACGAAATATCCAAAAGCGTGGGTTTTTCGACGGGAGGGGTTACCCGTAGAGGTTCTGCGAGAACACGGTCGTTGGCGCCAGGTGCGCGATTCCGATGGTGCTACGGGTTGGATATTGCGCACACTGATTTCATCGCGTCGCACAGCACTCGTGACACCCTGGCAGTTGAAGGAATCAGCTCAAACAGCATCGCAACATACGATGATGTATGCCACTGCGCGGTCGCACTCACGACAGGTTGCAAAGCTTGAGTCCGGAGCCCTCGTCAGTCTGAAATCATGCGACGGCGATTGGTGCCATGTCAGCATCGGACGGTTTAGAGGTTATGTGAAGCAGCAACGACTGTGGGGCATTTATCCGCAGGAAGTGCTGCGCTAGTCTTAAGTCATTGATTAGATTTAGTTATTTGTTTTTGACAAGCCGCACGACAACATCAACGTGACTTACGCGAGTACCCTCTGGCGGTTTTGGGACACCGACGACTTTTAGCCCCTCGCTGGGGATGTCGATGACGCGGCCCTCACTTTCAATGTAGAAATGATTGTGGTTAGAGGTATTGGTGTCGAAGTAGGTCTTCGCCCCGTCGATCGCCAATTCCCGAATGAGCCCTGCGCGCTCGAACTGATGCAATGTGTTGTAAACAGTGGCCAGAGAAATGCGCTCGCCGTGGTCGCTGACCTCTTCGTGAAGCATCTCGGCGGTCACATGGCGGTCTTGACCAGAAAACAACAACCGACCCAATGCCACGCGCTGACGCGTCGGCCGGAGGTCGGCTGATCGCAAAATTGCGGTGATACATGCGCTTGGCGCATCTATTGGTAATTTTTGCATCGCACACGCCCAATTGCTCCGGTGAGCTGACCATTGTCTTGCGAACCGAATGGGAACATTCTCGTCGACAGGCCGGTACTCGAAGCGATCTAATCGGTATCGTCGTATAGTACCGATATGCACCATATTGGGCAATACCGCCGTGGCTTGGCAGTATGGCGGTTAATCGTCGCTCGTAGGTATGTGTTTCCGCAGTGCAGACCTTGACGCCGCCGCCGTTTACCTTTTTGAAGACGAAGCGTATGTGATAGCATCGCCACATCGTGCTGATGGCCATTTCCGACGGACGCCTTCGTCTCAGGGGCTCGCTGACAGATTGGTGCGGGCGGTGATCGTCGAATTCGCGGGTTAGCATTTCCGCGCAATGGGGTTTGGATTCAGTAACGCTATGACAGAGCGACGTTCTAGTTTCGAGTACGAAGATTTATTGTCCTGCGGACGCGGAGAGCTGTTTGGGCCGGGCAATGCGCAGTTGCCGCTGCCGCCCATGTTGATGTTCCAGCGTATTCCGTTGATCAGCGAGGATGGCGGGGCAAACGGTAAAGGCCAAGTGGTGGCCGAGATGCAGGTTGCCGGCAACCCTCAGGTCGAATGGTTTTTTGCATGCCATTTCAAGGGCGATCCGGTTATGCCAGGTTGCCTGGGGCTAGATGCTCTCTGGCAACTTACCGGTTTCTTTCTGGGCTGGCTGGGCGCTCCTGGTAGTGGCCGCGCCCTTGGCGTCGGCGGTGTCAAGTTCGGCGGAATGGTGACGCCGGACGTTAAGAAAATCGAATATATCGTCGACCTTAAGCGTGTCATTCTCCGCAAGCTGAAACTTGGCATTGCCGATGGTGTCATGAAGGCAGATGGTGAAGTTATCTACACGGCCAGCGATCTGCGTGTTGGCCTGTTCGAACGGGATGATAAGGCATCAGCAGCGGACTAAATGGCACGCCAGCTGTCGCGGCGGTTGGCCCGGTCTGCTCAAGGCGCTTATCTAGCGAGTGAGTGACGCCTATACGGACGCCGGTTGAACGGCGCGATAGGTGCGAATAACGGAAATGTCCGGCAACCGGCTGTGTGCTTGTTACCTGACGGGGTGAGGCGAAAGGGATCTTATGAGACGCGTTGTTGTTACGGGGATGGGCATCGTCTCCAGTATTGGGAACACAACGCAGGAGGTAACCGCCTCGTTGCGCGAGGGCCGTTCGGGGATTTCCCGCGCCGAAACCTATGCGGAACTGGGATTCCGCTGCCACGTGCATGGACAACCAGTCATCGATTGGGCCGATATGGTGCCGCGCAAACCGCGTCGTTTCATGGAGGCGGGCACCGCTTGGAACTATATTGCGATGGACCAGGCCATTCAGGACGCCGGTCTCTCCGAGGCACAGGTTCAGCATGAGCGCACCGGCATCATTGTTGGCTCTGGTGGCCCATCGACGGTGGCAATCGTGCGCGCCGCCGAGACGACGGTCGCGAAGGGACCAAAGAAAGTCGGTCCGTTCGAAGTGCCGAAAGCAATGTGTTCGGGGCCATCGGCACTGCTGGCAACGAGCTTCAAAATTACCGGCATCAACTACTCCATATCCTCTGCCTGCTCGACGTCTGCGCATTGCATTGGCAATGCTGCGGAGCAGATTGCTTGGGGCAAACAAGATGTGGTCTTCGCCGGAGGGTGTGAAGAACTCGATTGGCGACTGTCGGTGTTGTTCGATGCGATGGGCGCGATGTCGTCGGATTTCAATGATCAGCCGACAAAAGCCAGCCGAGCCTATGACAAAGATCGTGATGGCTTCGTGATTGCAGGCGGTGCCGGGATGCTGGTGCTTGAAGAGCTCGAACATGCCAAGGCCCGTGGTGCGAAGATTTATGGCGAGGTCACTGGATACGGGGCTACGTCTGATGGTTTCGACATGGTGGCCCCTTCCGGCGAAGGCGCTGTCAGGTGTATGCAGCAAGCACTGCAGGGGATCCATGGCACGGGCATCGAAAAGATTGACTATATCAACCCGCATGCGACATCGACGCCGGTCGGCGATACACGTGAGATCGATGCAATCCGTGAAGTCTTCGGGCGAGACGTTCCGTATATTTCCGGTACGAAATCGTTAACCGGCCATTCACTTGGCGCTATCGGTGTGCAGGAATCGATCATTTCGCTCCTCATGATGAACAATAGCTTCATTTGCGAAAGCGCAAATATCGACGAGTTAGATCCAGAATTTGGTGACATGCCGATCGTCCAGGAGCGCATGGACGGAATCACGATTAATGCTGTCATGTCGAATAGTTTCGGTTTTGGTGGAACAAATGCGACGCTCATCTTTAGCCGTTACGATGGTTAACGAACGGCCCATTTCGGAATGAGCCAAAAATGGCCTAAAAACTGCACAGCGGACGTTCTTTAGGGATAATAAATGACCCTGAGGTGCGTTCAGAAATGCGTTTGTACAGAAACGGTGGTGGTTGGTTCAATGAGCATGCCAATACCGCGAGGATGAGGTTAAGCGATCCAATGAATGATACAGACATTGCAAAACCGGGCCCTCTAATGGCAGGCAAGCGTGGCTTGATCATGGGCGTCGCGAATGATCGGTCGATCGCCTGGGGCATTGCCCGTGTTCTTGCCGGACATGGCGCTGAGCTCGCGTTTACTTACCAGGGCGAGGCTTTCGGGCGCCGTGCTATTCCACTTGCTGAGTCTGTCGGATCAAAAATTATCGAACCGTGTGATGTCAGTGATATTGAAAGCGTCGATAAGGTATTCGATGCGATCAAGAAAGAATGGGGTCAGATAGATTTCATCGTTCATGCCTTGGCATTCTCAGATCGGCGAGAGCTTGCCGGTATGTATGCGGAAACGTCACGTGATAACTTTGTAAATACAATGGTTATCTCGTGTTTCTCGTTTACTGAACTGGCCAAACGCGCCGCAGATATTATGCCGGATGGTGGTTCGCTGCTGACGCTGACTTACGGCGGTTCGACACGTTGGGTGCCTTCATACAACGTGATGGGCGTGGCAAAAGCGGCGCTGGAGGCATCCGTGCGCTATCTCGCGGCTGATCTTGGCCCGAGCAATATTCGCGTCAACGCTCTTTCCGCCGGTCCAATGCGGACGTTGGCGGGCTCCGGCGTGTCGGATGCAAGAGTGATCTTCAACTATCAGCGCAACCACGCACCGTTGCGACGGACGCCGACGCTTGACGATGTCGGTGGCTCGGCGCTCTACCTCCTTTCGCCGCTGTCTGGCGCCGTGACAGGCGAAGTCCATTTTGTCGATTGCGGATACTCGACGACGGGCATGCCCGATTTGGACGCGCTTAAGGAAATCGACGCTGGTGCCGATGCTGTGCAGCGCCCGGCAGGCGAAGCCGCCGAGTAAACCTACGCCCGCTCCTGGCGACTAAATCCGACTCTGGCTGACGATGGACGCTGCCGCGCGGCCGCGTTAAGCATTGTGCCGAAGCTTCGCGATGAGGGTAGCGGCATGATCGGTGTTTTCGATTCCGGGTTAGGTGGGTTAACGGTCTTAAAGGCGCTTTCAGAGCGGTTCGCCGACCTTTCGTTTGCCTATCTCGGCGATCACGCCAACGTCCCTTATGGTGACCGTTCATCGGCTGACGTTGTTCATTTGACGCGCAGTGGCGTCGAGCGATTGCTGGCCATGGATTGCAGGCTTGTTCTGCTCGGGTGCAATACAGCGACCGCGGTCGCGGCACGAACGCTGCAGCAGGACTGGCTGCCTCAGGCGTCTGAATGGCGCGGGTGCAACATACTTGGTATCGTGGCGCCAACTGTGGAGGCGGCGACGCAGACGCCTTGGGCGGTGACGGCGCCGCAATATCCGCAAAAATACAATACTGATCTCGTCGTCGTCTTTGGCACGACGCGCACGGTGTTGAGCAATGTCTATCCAGAAGAGATTGCCAAGCGCTGCCCGCAAGTGCAGGTCATTCAGCAGGCCTGCCCTGGTCTTGTTGATGCAATAGAGGCTGGCGCAACAACGATCGACGGGATCGTTGCAGATGCGTGCCAGCGAGCAATGACGGCCTGCGGTGAGCGACGGCCGGACCGCGTGATCCTCGGATGCACGCACTTTCCCATTATCGCAAGAACGTTCGAGAGACACCTGCCTGACGGCGTGCGTGTTCTGTCTCAACCGCAGGCGGTTGCCGACAGCTTGGAAGACTATCTCGCGCGGCACAACGAGTTCGTCACGGCGGGCCCGGGAGATCGGCGATTGACGCTGATGACCACGGGCAACGTTGAGAATGTAACGGATGCTGCGCGTCGTCTCTGGAGCGGCGTTCCGCCACTCATAGCAGTCTAGCGCAGTTTTGCCGTTCCGCAAGATTGGGCGACGACCCTATGCCATGTCACACCGCGATCGATTGACCGGCGGCCCAGCCACTCGACCAGGCCCATTGAAAATTGTAGCCGCCAAGCCAACCCGTTACATCAACGGCTTCGCCGATCGCGTATAGCCCGGGGACATTTGTGGCAGCCATTGTGCGGGAGGAGAGGCCGTTGGTAGCAATGCCGCCAGCAGTCACTTCGGCCTTGGCGTACCCCTCTGAGCCGTTGGGTTTGAACGGCCAATTGGCGAGCTGGTTTGCAGCTGCGTGCAGCGACTTGTCCGACATGTTGCCGAGGTCGCCGGAGAGTTTGAGACGCTCTGCAAGAATGGTCGAGAGGCGATCAGGCAGCATGGTGGCCAGTGCCCGCCGCAGCGTCGTGCGCGGGGTGGCGCGCTTGGCCTCGGTCAACCAGGCCGGCTGGCTATCCGGGAAAAAATCAATGGCGACGATCTCACCGGTCGACCAGTAGGATGACACCTGCAGGATCGCAGGTCCCGAAAGCCCCTTGTGTGTGAAGAGGCAGGCTTCGCGGAACGATGCATTGCCGCAGTGTGCAACGACATCGGCTGAAACGCCGGATAGCTCGCGGAACAGAACTTGATCGCCGGCAAGCGTCAATGGAACCAGTGCCGGCCGCGGCTGTACGATTTTCAGCCCGAACTGGCGGCCGAGATCATAGGCAAACCCGGTGGCGCCCATCTTCGGGATCGATGGCCCACCGGTGGCGATCACGAGGTTCGGTGCGGTTGCTACTTCATGGCCAAAGGTCACGCGATATGCCGCATCCGCGTGACTGACTTCTCGCACATCGAGGCCGAGAGAAAGTTCAACACCGCCCTTGTCGCACTCCTGTAACAGCATGCGTACCACCTGCCGTGCCGGGCCATCGCAGAACAATTGTCCGAGCGTTTTCTCGTGCCAGTCGATTTTATACTGATCGACCAGGGCGATGAAATCTTGTGCGGTGTAGCGGCCGAGTGCCGACTTGGCGAAGTGCGGGTTGGCCGACAGGTAGCGATCGGGCGCGGTGTGGATGTTTGTGAAGTTGCAACGGCCGCCGCCCGAAATGATGATCTTTTTGCCCGGCTCGTCGGCATGATCGATCAGCAATATGCGAAGGCCGCGCTGTCCTGCGACAGCGGCACACATCAAGCCGGCGCCACCTGCGCCGAGGATGATCGCGTCGTAATTTCTATCCGGTTTCGCCATATCGAGCCGATCGCTGTTCGACTACAGCCGCCAGCCGGAGTGGATGGCGGCAATGCCACCGGTCAAGTTGCGGAAGGTGACGCGCCCGAAGCCGGCCGTCCGGATCTTGTTGGCGAACGCTTCCTGCTTAGGAAATTTGCGGATGCTTTCGACAAGATAGCGATAGGAATCGGCGTCGCCGGCGGCCAATTGACCAAGCCGCGGGATCACCTCGAAAGAGTGGAAGTCGTAGAGCCGGTCGAGGATCGCGACATCGCAATGAGAAAACTCCAGGCAGAGAAAGCGGCCGCCCGGCCTCAGGACGCGATAGGCTTCCGCCAAGGCCTGGTCGATATCCGTGACGTTGCGGATGCCGAAGGCGATTGTGTAGGCGTCGAACTCCCCCCGCTCGAAAGGCAGCGCTTCGGCGTTGCCTTCAACCACGTCGATCGCTGAGCCAAGGCCCGCCGCATTGATGCGGGTTTGCCCGACATCGAGCATTTCGCGGCTGATATCGCAGATCACGGCACGGCACCCGGAGCCGGCGCGATTGACGACGCGCATGGCGACATCGCCGGTGCCGCCAGCAACATCAATCAGCCGGAACGCATTGCTGGATTTCGGTGGTCCCAACGTGGTGACAAGATCGTCTTTCCAGAGCCGATGCAGGCCACCGGACATCAGATCATTCATCAGGTCGTAGCGGTTGGCGACCTTGGCAAACACCTGGTTGACCAAGCCCTGCCGTTCATCGCGATCGACAGGCCGATAGCCAAAAGATGCCGTTTCGTTCGCCGGTTTGTCGACGGTTGCGGGGCGGGGTGTCGCTTCATCACTCATGCAGGCAATCATAGCTCAAGGCGGTCTGGTTCACCATCGCTGCGGTGCCGCATGGGACGGCAGATGCTTGCAGTTGACGTGCCGAATCTTGACGCGCTGTCGCGCTTCGCGCGGTGGACCGCCGAAGAGATTGAGCCGTTCAGGGGTACGGGGCAACAACACCTCGCATCCTAATTTTATTTTTTGAGCGACGTGCTGCCGCCCCGTGCAGGGTATTTCGCGAAACCGCCCAGTTTTAAGATGCGG